>JBFMCE010000130.1:0-7665 GCA_040754655.1 Bdellovibrionota bacterium
GTTTTAGCAGCGACTCTTCCTTTTTCTGCCGCAGATGTTTGCGCGACCCATCTGAAACACAAGGCAGGTAACTCATTTTCAAAAAAAATGGCTAAACTTGGGAGTGTCGAAAAAATCAAAGCATTTCTCCTGATTGACCGCACGAGTCGACCGATTCAGGAAATTATTGCGACTCTAAACGATCTTGATCTTCATCCAAGGGATATTGGTCCTCAAAGCTCATATAAAACTTACGTTTCTATTTTTGGTACAAAACAAAGCATTTTAATGGCTATCCAGTCGCACCAAGTATTGTGGATCGGCCAGAAAAGATTGCGAGAAACTGATCCTAGAAGCCCGTTGGTTTCATTTCGAGAATTGCGTCGACGTCTTGAGTCTCTGGATGGGTTCGTGGAGGTTAGTTACACTGCAGATCCGATAAGCGTAAGCGACTATATTACGATTTTGTTAAAAGAGGGGACTGACGCGTCTCGTTTCCTTGAAATCGCGAAGGAATATCCGATTAGAGGACAGGTTTTGTTAGAGGAGTCTAAATAAAAGACCGAGTGAAGAATGGTGAAATTACCACACTATGAACCAGTAAGAATGAATCTAAAATGGTGAGCCTTCCGGTTCAAATACGAACGAATCGTCCGTGAACTTCTATATATCTGACTTCATTGAATTTCAAGTCACTCCATGGTTTCGAAACGCTGATTTCCTGGAGAAAAAATACGTCCAAGAAGGGCTCTCGACACAGCAAATTGCGGATCTTGTTGGTTCCGCCAGATCGACGGTAGTGAGGCATCTTAAGGCGCATAAGATCCCGCTTCGCCATCTGGATAAAGCTCGGCAATTGCACAAAGCACATCTGGCTTATGAGGAGCGTCTTTACGCTGGAAAGATCGTTTCCTGTAAGCGCGAGCAAGAAGTTATTGCGATGATCAAGAACTTGCGTGACCAACGGTTGAGTCTGCAGGCTATCGCTAATTTTTTGAATCGATCAGGAATTCCCACTAAATCGAGAAGGGCAAAGTGGAAACCGACCACAGTTTGGAACTTACTGAAGAGATATTCTTGAGCGATGTAATTCAGTTTCTTTTCTGGAAAGCCACGACGTGCGATAAAAAATACATCCAATATCGCTCGTGCCTTCTTAATTTGAAGGGAATATTGGTCTCGTTAAGTAGTCCAATTACGAAGGTCTGGTTTTTTCATAAAACTGGCTTGCCCTTTCGTCTCGGTCGCCGACGTGTATGGAAAATTTTTTCTCGATCACTCAAAGGAATATTTTCATAGGCGATTTCCACGAGTTTTTTTAGGGGCGTAACGTAAGCAGATTTTGGATTGAATTGGTAAAGACGGGTTCTTCCTACCTCGCGCGACACTAGAATGCCTACATCTTCCAAACGGCCCAACTGCCGAATGAATGGACTGACTACGGAGTCATAATCACGTGCGATGCCTCGTGCGTGAATTTCTCCGTAATGAAACAAATGGAGAAGAATGCGTTCTGTCGTTCGATTGCCAAAGAGAGTTTCAAGCTCCATGGTTTTATTATGTACCTATTTTGAGTTCATTTGAACCTTTTTTTAGTTCAATTGGTTCGAGTACAAGATGGGTTAGGACATTTAATCAAAGATGCCTTAAAAATAATTTAATGATTTTAATATGATGGGCGATGGTTCGTACGAAAAAAATGGTGAGCCCAGACAGACTCGAACTGTCGACCCTCTCATTAAAAGTGAGATGCTCTACCGACTGAGCTATGGGCTCACCAAAGTGAATAGATAAAATTCACGGTTTAAGAGCTCATACCTATACAAGCCCTGGGCTTCTTGTGTCAACGAACAATCACGCCATTGCAGTCTCGTAACACCTCTTTTTTTTAAAAATTGAATGCCCACGCGACGAACTGAGATCCTTCCAAAACTCAATAAATCAATCTTGTAAGCGTCTGTTCACGGCCTGGGCCGAGGCTTACCGTCACAACTGGTATGCGAAGCTCGCGCTCAAGGTACTCGACATACGCTGCAAATTCACTGGGCAAGTCGCTTAATCCCTTTGCGCGCTCGGGGAGCGTTTCCCAGCCTTTTAGCGTCTCATAAATGGGCTTGATGCGCTCGAAAGCCCGGATATTGCTAGGAACATGCCGCACCGTCTTGCCGTCAATCTCATAAGCGACACAGACCTTCACCTCATCGAGCCCCGACAAGACATCGGCCTTCATCAAAGCGATGGCAGTCAAACCATTGACTTGGGCCGCGTACCTGAGCGCAACGAGGTCGAGCCAGCCGCACCTTCGCGGACGCCCAGTAGTAGCGCCGAACTCAGAACCCTTCTTGCGAATCCACTCGCCCAATTCATTGTCGAGTTCGGTTGGAAACGGACCAGTTCCCACACGGGTGGTGTAGGCCTTCGTGATGCCGACGATGTGTTCAATGCTCTTGGGGCCGACTCCGCATCCGGTGAAGATGCCGCCGGTGATCGTGTTCGAAGAGGTCACGAAAGGATATGTGCCATGCTCTACATCAAGAAGCATTCCTTGAGCGCCTTCAAATAAGATTGATTTTCCTGCTTCAAGCGCTTCTTGAACCAAGACGCGGGTGTCACAGACCATGGGTTTGAGTTTTTTTCCTGCTTCAATCGCCCAGGCGTGCAGTTCATCTACATTGAGGGTTTTTTCCCCGTAGAGATGCTGCAAGACAGTGTTCTTCTCGCGGATGGCGCGCTCAATCTTCTCGCGCAAGAGTTCAGGATCAAAAAGATCACAGACTAAAACGCCTCGTCGCGCGACCTTATCTTCATAGCAGGGTCCGATTCCACGGACGGTTGTTCCAATTTTGCCCTTCCCGCCGGTATCTTCCCGAAGACGGTCTAAGAGTTTGTGATAGGGCATGATGACCTGTGCTCTCTCGCTGATCACGACTTTTGTTTTGCGTTTTTCAGAGAGCAGCCCTTTTTCATTGAGTTCCGCGATTTCGTGCAAGAGCACGTCAGGATCAAGCACCACGCCGCTTGCGATCACGCAGGTTTTTCCTTCATGCAAAACCCCAGAGGGAATCAAGTGCAGCACGGTTTTTTCCCCATTTACGACTAGGGTGTGCCCGGCGTTGTTTCCTCCTTGGTACCTTACGATGAACTCGCAACGCTCACTGTAAAGGTCTACGACTTTGCCTTTTCCTTCGTCGCCCCATTGCGCCCCTAAAACCGCTACGTTTGCCATTAGTTCAATACTCCCATCCGGTCTCCCCGGGTAAAATACGCGACGATTTGGCTTGCGGCGGTCTGTCCTACTCGCGTCTGCGCTTCAGTCGTGGAAGCGCCTAAGTGTGGGGTTACTACCGCTTTAGGATGGGCCGCGAGCTTGCTTGGAAATTTGACAGGCTCCTCTTGAAAAACGTCGAAGGCCGCTCCTCGCAATTTACCTGCGTCGAGAAGGTTGCATACCGCATCTTCATCGACAAGGCCGCCACGCGCGCAGTTGAGGAGCCATGCTCCCTCTTTCATCATTGAAAGTTTGGCGTGGTTCAAGACGCCTTTTGTTTCTTTATTCAAGGGCAAATGCAAGCTTACGACATCGGCCGATTGCAGTACGGCATCAATCGAGCCTTCAAGTCGAACTGTGTTGCGCAGCTCAACCGGCAACTGCGTGGACTGACGGATCACAGGATCAAATCCCACGACATTCATCTTAAGACCTATGGCGCGCTCGGCAACAAGCCTGCCGATGTTGCCCAAACCCAGGATGCCCATGGTCTTTCCGGTCACTTCGAAGCCTGAGAAATTCGCCCTGTCCCATCTGCTTTCGCGCATTGACTGATGGGCTTGGGGAACTTGCCTGAACATCGCAAAAAGAAGGGCAATCGTATGCTCTGCTGCTGCAAGCGAGTTTGCCGATGCCGTGTTCATCACTGCGATCTTGCGTGATGAGGCTGCTTCGACATCAACGTTGTCTACGCCAGCGCCTGCTCGGCAGATCAGTTTGAGGTTAGTGCCTTTTTCAATGACTTCTTTCGTAACCTTCGTGGCTGAACGCACGACAAGGCAATCGTAGTTTCCAATGATCTTCAAGAGCTCAGGAGCCTCGGTGGCCTTGCGCACATCGAGTTCAAAGCTTTTCTCTGACTTAAGAATATTCAATCCATCTGCGGCGAGACCGTCAGTGATCAATATTTTAGGCATGGCGTGAATCTCCTTCTTAGTGGTGCGGCCTCAAGCTAATGGCACGGTGGGATGCCGTCAACTCTTTCTAGAACGCAAGACTACTTTAAAAGAAGGGTTAGGCGGGGAAGAAGGTCGGAAAAAGCAGCGCAATACCTGTTCGGACCACGCTGCTTTTTACCGTAAAGCTCTAA
Organism: Bdellovibrionota bacterium; assembly: GCA_040754655.1. Lineage (GTDB taxonomy): Bacteria > Bdellovibrionota > UBA1018 > UBA1018 > UBA923 > JBFMCE01. The sequence goes on from JBFMCE010000130.1 coordinate 4,338, forward strand.
ACAATCAGAGTGGCTGATTTCTTACTCAACTCGTCTTATAAGTTTGAAGGACGGCGCCGGTGCCTGCTCCAAACTGAAACTTCGTGTAGCCAAGGTCTTGAAGCGTGAGTTCAAGAGCGCCTACGCCGATCAAGATATCAAAGCGGTCGATATAGCCTAGGTGGGTGAGCCTAAAAATCTTGCCTTCAAGCTCATCTTGTCCGCCAGCAATCGTAACGCCGTACTTGTCGCGCATGGTCTTTGGAATGGCCTTTCCGTCTTTGATCTCGGCTGGAACGCGAACCGCAGTCACTGCCGAAGAAGGAGAATCTTTTGAAAGAATCTCAAGACCCAATGCTTTGACGGCGTTGCGTGTCGCTTTAGCGAGAAGCTCATGCCGTTTGAAAACATTGTGAAGGCCTTCGTCTCGAATCATTTTCAAGGTTTCCTGCAGCCCTACGACAAGGCCTACGGCAGGCGTCCATGCTGTTTGGCCCTTAGCCAGGCCTTTGCGCTCTTTTGCGAGGTCAAAGTAAAAGCGTGGGATATCGGATGTCTCGTTGAACGTCCATGCCTTGTCTGAAAGCGATATTGCGGCAAGGCCGGGTGGGAGCATCAGAGCCTTTTGAGAACCTGTGATAAGCACGTCAATGCCCCAATCATCCATCGGAAGATCGAACACGCCGACAGCGGTAATGCCGTCAACGATTGAGATGCAATCTTTGCGCGACTTCACCAAGGCGCAAATCTCGCGCGTTGGCATCGCGGTGCCTGTACTGGTTTCAGAGGCTTGAAAGAGTACTCCACGGATTTCTGGCGTTTTATTGAGATGCTCTTCGACTTGTTTGGCCGTCACGGCTTGGCCAGCTTCGAGCTTGATCTCAATCGGATTCAGTCCGTAAGCCTTTGCAAGTTTCGTCCAGCGCTCGCCGAACTTCCCCGCGTTGATCGTGATGACTTTGTCACCCTTGCGGAAGAGGTTCGTGACAGCAGCTTCCATCGCGCCCGTCCCGCTGGATGAGAGCATGAGGACGTCTTGTTTGGTTTGGAAGAGATACTTCAGACCTTGCTTTACATCTTCCATCAGCGCGACGAACTGAGGCGTGCGGTGGTGCAAGATGGGCTTGGCAGCTAAAGAAAGAACGCTTTCAGGAACTTGGGTGGGGCCAGGGGTCAGAAGATAAGTCTTTTTCATGCAGGTTACACTCCTTGGAATCTTGAAAGAGTGTTCTAGCAGACCCTCACCCGGGTGGTAAGTAAAAAGTTAAATGATCAAGCGTGCTTTGAGAGATTAGACAGTCTTCTTGCGGCGTTTTTGGCGCTCAGCAATAATGTCGTCGATGATGTGCATCGCTTCAATGCGAAGATCATTTTCATAGATGAAGCGAAAGAAATTTTCCATATCAGGGTGATTCCGAAAATTCTTCGGCGTCATGGGCGCCGTGTTTTCTTCAGGCTTTTGCAATGCCGGAGGTGTAGTCGCTAATGCTGCGTTAGCTGCTGGCTTCATCGTTCCTGGTGTTTTGGCCATGTGTATTACTCCTTCGTTCGCTAAAGTTAAGTTACTCTATCTTAAACCTTCGTCACTAGCAACCAACCTCATTGGGGATTGATGCCGCCAGCTTCTTTCAACAATCCGTAACGGTGCAATTTGTTATAAAGCGTTTTAATCGTCACTCCCAGGGTCTGAGCGGTCTTCGTCTTGTTTCCATGATGGAATGAGAGAATCCTCATGATGTGGTGCCTCTCAAGCTCTTCGAGCGACATGTCGACGTTGAATTCCGAGCTCGAATGCAAGCCGCCTTCCGCGCGCGTCTTTGGCATGCGGATGTTGAAGGGGATGTCTTCAAGCCGAATCTCGTTGTTTTCAGCCAAGATTTTCAAGCGCTCAATCGTGTTCTGAAGCTCGCGGATGTTGCCGGGCCAGTCATAGTTATCGAGAACTTCGAATACCCGTGGGTCGACCCGCTTGATATTGACCGCGCCGCCGAACTTCGAGTTCTTCAAGAAATAATCGACAAGGGGTCTGATGTCTTCTTTGCGTTTCCTGAGCGGGGGCATGCGCAAAGTGATTGTGTTTAGACGGTAAAAAAGGTCCTCGCGAAACCGGCCTTCTTTGACCTCGCGTTCAAGGTCGCGGTTGGTGGCCGAGATGATCCTGACGTCAACGCGCATGGGTTTTTTTCCACCAATGCGATAGATTTCGCCTTCCTGCAAAAAGCGTAGAAGCTTGCTTTGGATACCTAAGCTCATTTCACCGATCTCATCGAGAAAGAGCGTGCCGCCATCAGCGGTTTCCACCAGACCCATTTTTTGGGCTACAGCCCCTGTAAACGCGCCTTTTTCATGTCCAAAAAGCTCACTCTCCAAAAGCGTCTCTTGAAGAGCTCCGCAGTTGATCGTGACGTACGGTTTTTGCGAGCGTTCGCTCTTGTAGTGGAGCCTTCGGGCAATGAGTTCTTTCCCTGTGCCGCTTTCGCCTTGCACCAGCACGGTCGCATGTGTAGGCGAAATCTTGTCGACCATGCTGATGATATTGGCCATCGCTTGGCTCGAACCGATGATTGCCCCGTCTTCACGTTTCTCGTTCGTGACGAGGGTTTTTAAAACCTTGTTTTCTTTTTGGAGCAGCCGTTGCTGCTCGAGAATTCGCGCATGGGCTGCTCTAAGTTCTTGGGTGCGCTCTTCGACCGTCATTTGCAGGCGTTTATTGAACGACTTGATCTCGTGGTAGAGTTTGGTGTTCATGAACGCGACTGAAAGTTGAGCCCCGAGGCTCTCAAACGCTACTTGGTCTTCTTCATCAAAGGCATTGACCGAGTTGCTTTCAACCGTGAAGACGGCCACGACCGAGTTGTCGACGACGACCGGAATGCTCAGCTGGGATTTTGTTTCTATAGGCAATGAAAGGTTCGTGAAGTTGGCGTCACTGGTGACGTCGTTACAGACGTACAGGCGCTTGGTGCGAATGACGAGTGCGAGAATCCCTTCGTCTCTGATCGCAAACCCTGGATGAATGAAATTATTGTATGCGCCTGACTGCGCTCGAAGAGTTGCGGTGCCATCGACTGCGACCGACCAAATGCTGAAAGAATAATAGTGGAATTTGTTTTGAACGACGGTGACGATCTCTTCCCAGAAGTTCTCGGTATTGAGCAAAGACTGAAGCCTGAGGCTGAGTTCGTTGAGCAAACGCAGCTGCGCCGAAGACTTGGGCAATGTCGGCGTGCGCCCCTCAAAGTTGTTGTTTGTAGACAGCATCTTCAAATCCTTTAAACCGCCAAAAGTGTTTATACGACTGCCCCAACAACATTCTTCCCCTGTTTAAACCGCGAAATTTTTACCCGTC
>JBFMCE010000131.1:0-7531 GCA_040754655.1 Bdellovibrionota bacterium
TTGAGCGAAGAGGATCTACCTCCAGAAAAGGAAAAAAAGAATGGAAAGTGAATTGCGGGCATTCTTTGAAAAAAATTCCTTAGCCCAACAGGCAGCCCAGAGCATCAAAAACGGCCGAGAAATTCAGTTGGTCATTACGACTGATGGCAAAGAGAGCTCTTATGTCTTCAGTCGTGAAAAAAATACAAATACCTTGCGCGAGGGGAAGCCTCAGAACCCTGATTTGACGTTTTTCCTGCCAAAACCCGTGGCGGAAGAGCTTGTGGCAAAGAAATTCAATACCGTAGGACAAGTAGGGCTTCACATTTTCGAGAAGATGCTGTGCAATGACCCCAACCAGAAGGTTCGTGCAAAACTGCACGTCGGAATCTTGAGCCTCATGACAGGCGGCTATCTTGGGGTTTTGACTGCAGGCGGAGCCGATGTGGCGAAGTTTCTTGCTACTCGTGGATTGGGAAATATGGGAAAGCTGAAAGACGCGATCTCAAAAATGCGGGGCTAAAAGACAATGATTGATGAGAAGACATTTACCAAATACCTCAACGAAACCGACATCGAAGGAATTGTCGCGAGTCTCGGCAATCAGCTCAATCGCGATTACGAAGAGAAAAACGTCGTTTTGGTAGGAGTGCTGAAGGGCGGCTGCGTTTTTATCGCGGACCTCGTCAGGCAACTTAAGATGAATGTTGAAGTCGACTTCGTGCGCCTCACCTCATATGGCAAAGGACTCACAACTCCTGGCACCGTCAGTATCTTGAAAGACCTCACTACAGACATCCGCGGCAAACACGTGCTCATCGTTGAAGAGATCATTGACTCAGGCAGAACACTGAAATTTTTGTACGACCGGCTTCTCGCGAGCCAACCCGCGTCGGTCGAAGTGATCACTTTTCTCGATAAAAAAGGCAAACGCCTGGTGGATGTGCCGGTGAAATACGTGGGCAGGGTGATCGAAGACCAATTCCTCGTAGGATACGGCCTCGACCTTGAAGAAAAGTGCAGGAATCTATCTGAGATTTATTTCCTCAAATACCCAAACTGATCATTAAGTGCCGCTTTCGGCTTCATACTTCGTCAGACTTCGCTTTTGCTCCTCAGTGCAGTTCTATCCACGGTCGCGTCGCGAAAGCTCGTCTTCCTCGTCTTAAGCCAAAATCGTTTACTTAACGAGATGGGGCATGAAAATGAAAACAGGACCAGTAGTTTGGGCGCTGGTCTTGCTCAATTTTATCTTTACGCTCTTTCCAGTCCCCACGTTGCTTAACCCCAAGGCTCCCGGCTCCAGCGCTTTGTTTTTAAGGTTGTACTTCGCTCCAGAGATTGAAACCTTCATTCCCGAAGCCAACGCGACCACCGAAAAGACCGCGCCCCGAGGATGGTCGAACTCAAACTCGTGGTTGGTTGCGACCCAAACACCCTGCGATCCGTAGCTAAACACACTCGGACACTCAGCCGGTTTCAAGCGCTTGGAAAGTTCGCTCAACCAGCGATGCACCACCAGCAAATTCACAAGCTCATGGTCGAGTCTGCCTCCTTGAGCCGCGAGCAAGATGAGATCCCCTCGCCACATTCCTTCGATGAGCGCCTGTTCCGCGATGGCAAGAGCCGCTTCAAGGTCTGAAAACGTTTTTTCGCGTTTTAAAAGAACGAAGTGTTCGACGGATTTTGCGATTTGTTTTTCGCTCAGCACCAGAGAATCCCTGTCGCCCACCCAAATCATGGGCTCAAGCTTAAGTTTCTTGAAATGGCTCAATCCACCGTCGACGGCGATTGAAAAAGCCCGTGACAGTCCTGAAACCACGTAACCTGGAGTACTTTCCAAGCTCTGTGAGCAAACCACCACGCAATGCTGGCAGGTCTCTACCTCATGATGAGCTTCTTTATGCCCCTTGTGAGAAGGTTTCACTTCAGCCTTCCCAATCGATCAAGCGCGCGGTCAAACTCAGCCACTTTTGATTCCAAGAATCGCAACTTCTCGCGCTCTTTATCAACCAGTTCTTGGGGAGCTTTCGCGATGAAGCTTTCTCTTGAGAGCTTGCCCTTTACAAACTCGATGTCTGCCAAAGTATCGCTCTTTTCTTTCTGAACCCGTTTGAGTTCGCCCTCGACATCGACCAACCCCTTGAGCGGAATGTAGAATTTCACATCTCTTGTGAGCACCTCGCCAACCGCGGCGTCACCGCGAGAAGATCCCTTTTCTTCCGAGAGTGATTCGAGTTGAGCTAGCGCACGGATATAGGGCGCACCTTTTTCAAAGGCCTGATGCTTTTCCGAGGCCATCACTTCATAGGTGATCTTGGGCCTGGCCTTGGGCGAGATGTTGTTCTCGCCTCGAAAAGCCCGCAACGCCTCAATCGCCGACTTCCACATCCCCACGCTTTCAGATTCTTCGGTAAGGCTTGCTTTTGAGGCTTTTGGAAACGCCTGCAACATCAGAGGTTCGGTTCTTTTCACCCCGGGGCGCTCAGGCAGGCTTTGATAAATCTCTTCCGTCACAAACGGGATAAATGGATGCGAAAGCCTCAAGGCCTGATCGAGCACATGCATCAGGCAAACCGAAGTTTCTTCTTGATGGCTATTCAAGAGCTCTTTTGAAAACTCAATGTACCAGTCACAGTACTCATGCCAAACGAACTCATAGATCTCAGCTGCAGCATCATTGAGCCGATACTCTTCCATCGCCACATTTACGCGTTCAGTCGCGAGGTCGAGTCTGGCTAAGATCCATTGGTTGATGGGATGAAAGTGCTTTCGTTTCGAAGTGATCCATTCCTCGAGAGGTTTTCCTTGAGTGATGACTGAGAAGTCTGGAGCAGCGATCACTTTCAATCCAGGGGGCAACTCACCTTCTAGAAAACCTAAACGCATCAACGCAAATCTCGCTGCATTCCAAAGCTTGTTGCAAAAGGCCTTATAACCCTCGATGCGCTCAAGGCTCAGCTTGATGTCTCGTCCTTGCCCTGCCATCGAAGCAAGCGTGAAACGAAATGCGTCCGCGCCATAGTCTTTGATGATATCGAGCGGATCGATGACGTTGCCTTTGGTCTTGCTCATCTTCTGGCCCTTTTCATCTCGGACCATCGCGTGCAGGTAAACTCGCTTGAAGGGAACTTTGCCGTCGTTGAAATGCAATCCCATCATGATCATCCGGGCGACCCAGAAGAACAAGATGTCAAAACCCGTCTCCATCACCGAGGTCGGATAGAAGGTGCGATAGGATTTGGTTTTTTCAGGCCACCCTAAAGTCGAAAACGGCCAAAGCGCTGAGCTGAACCAGGTATCGAGCACATCCTCGTCTTGTTTGAGCTCCGAGCCTCCACAGTGGGCGCACTTCGTAGAATCTTCTCTGCTCACTGTGATCTCATTGCACTTGGCGCAATACCAGGCAGGAATCTGGTGTCCCCACCAAAGTTGGCGCGAAACGCACCAGTCGCGGATATTCTCCATCCACTGGTAATAAGTATTCGTCCAGCCCTCAGGCACGATCTTGATCGCATCATCACGTCGGTCAACTTCGGCTAGCGAAAGTTTTTCGGCCCTGCGAACCACTTCGATCGCTTTCTCAGCCAAAGGCTTCACATTCACAAACCATTGGTCGCTGATCATCGGTTCAACAACAGTGTCACAGCGTTGGCACAGGCCCACGCTATGGGTGTGAGGCTCGATGCGCTCGAGCAGACCTTGCGCTTCAAGGTCAGTGACGACCTTGTCTCTGGCTTCTAAGATCTTAAGTCCCTTGTACTGCTGGCCTTCCGCATTCACCCGGCCCTGCTTGTCAAAAACGCTCAAGATGGGAAGCGAGTGTTTCTTGCCAAGATCGTAGTCATTGAAGTCGTGACCAGGGGTAACTTTAAGCGCGCCAGAACCAAAGTCTTTGTCAACATAGGCATCTGCGATGACAGGAACTTCTCGGTTCAAAAGCGGAAGTTTTACTTTCTTGCCGACCAGCTGCTTGTAACGCCCATCTTCGGGGTGCACCGCAACCGCCGTATCGCCGAGCAAAGTCTCGGGTCGCGTGGTCGCGATGACCAAGGTAACCTTGCCATCCGCGCTTTTATAACGAATGTGCCAGAAGTTTCCTTTTCTCTCAGTGGGTATCACCTCAAGATCAGAGAGCGCCGTCTGACACCGGGTGCACCAGTTGATCAAACGCGTGCCGCGGTACATGAGTTTTTGTTCATAAAGGCTTACGAAAACCTCGCGGACCGCTTTTGAAAGGCCTGGGTCAAGAGTGAACCGCGATCTCTCCCAATCGGCGCTCACGCCCAATTTTCTTTTTTGGGTCATGATGATGTCGCCGTGTTTTTCTTTCCATTCCCAAATTTTTTGCACAAACGCAGCTCGGCCGATCTCTGCGCGCTTGATGTTTTGCTTTGCAAGATGGCGCTCAACCACCATCTGCGTGGCGATGCCGGCATGATCGGTTCCGGGCATCCACAGCGCGTTGTAACCGCTCATGCGCTTCCACCGGGTAAGTGCGTCTTGAATCGTATCGCCCAAGGCATGCCCGTTGTGCAGAGCGCCTGTCACATTCGGAGGCGGCATAGCGATCGCAAAGGCAGGCTTTTTGCTTTCGTCTTCGGCGCGAAAGCATTTGTTTTTCTCCCACCATTCATAAATACGGGTTTCAAACGACTCTGGATCGTAGGCTTTTTGCATGCACAACTCTTACACTAAGCGAAGCGTGCGGGCAATTCGCCGTTTTCAGAGCAAGCTTTGACTTTTCTGTCGGGGTGCCCTACCCTAGTTTGGCGAAGGACAGCAAAATAATGATTACTAAACTCTTCCTAGGTTTCACACTTCTCGGGGCACAATGGGTTCTCTGGTTTCTGATCCTCTTGAGCGTGGTTTCGGTGGCGCTTATTTTAGAGCGCTGGACTCATTTCAAAGGCGCGAAGCAAAAACTTGAAAAGAAAATTAGCGATGCGCTCAAACCTTTGTCACCGACGGAGCGCACGACACGCGGACAATATCTGGCGGAGAGCCTCGTTGCCCAGGCCCGTCTAGGAGCAGAACATCGCCTGAGCTGGCTTGCGACGATTGGGTCAAATGCTCCGTTCGTAGGCCTTTTCGGAACTGTTTTAGGAATCATTCGCGCGTTCCACGACCTTTCACAGGCAGGCACTCAAGGTTCAAGCATCGTGAGCGCAGGTATTTCTGAGGCGCTGGTCGCCACTGCGGTGGGCTTGTTCGTGGCGATCCCCGCGGTCGTCGCTTACAACTATTTCCAGCGCCAGGTAAAAGACATGCTGCTTCAAGCAGAACACGTCAAAAACGCACTTTTAGGACAAGGATAAATCTAACCCGCATGGCAGCAGGAAAGTTTGACGAAAATGAGATTTCTGAGATCAATGTCACGCCTTTGGTTGATGTGGTGTTGGTTTTGCTCGTGATCTTCATGATCACGGCACCTGCACTTTACCAAAACGCGTTGAAAGTTCAGCTCCCTCAAGCCCAAACGGGCGAGGACCAATCCAAATCAACCCTCCAACTTGTGATTGACCAATCAGGCGCTATTTCAATTCAAGGAAAGAAGTTTTCAATCGAGGCGCTCTCTGCTCATGTCAAGAGCACCCATCCCCAGTCTGCCATTATCCTCGCGGACAAAAAGGTCGAACATGGCCACGTAATCGCGATCATCGATCTGCTCAAAGCCAACGGCGTTCAGAAGTTTTCGTTTGGGGTCGAAAAACAAGGTTAGGTTGGTACTGCTTTATTGCGTGGCGGATTTTGGCGCCAGGCTTTATCGCACGAGGGCCGAAGAGAAATAGAGGCCATCCTTGGCCATTTTCCGACAACATCCGTGTTGTTGTCATACGAGCCCTCCGTGGCCCTTATGACTCCGATTTGCATACAGCGCATTCTTTTTCATTCCTTTGAAGGCAGAAGGAGGAGAACCTTCTTAAGGAATCGGCTTGCGTGCTTTTTGAAGCTTCCATCCGGGGTTTATGCCCTCCCCAGAATAGGCTCCTCGGAAATTGAAAGTCGATTTCACGCGGCTATTGAAGTCGCGATTGAATTCAGTTTCGCCAGAAAAGAAGCTCAAGTTTAAAGCAGTGCCTTGCACACGACCGGCGCGAGGATAAAAATCCATTGCATCCCATTGAGTCGACGGCGTGTTCACGTAATAGCTTGCATTGGCGGGCGTATCGGTGATGTTCCCTGAAAGATTCGTCGCCGACCCACTGATGCCTGCGGTGTTAGCAAAGATCAGGTTTCCAAAAACAGCGTGCCCTTCGGTCGCAGTACTCCCAAAACGAATGCCTCGGCCCACTTGATAAATCGTATTTTGATACACGTTTGCACGCCGCAAAGTCATATTGTGGTTTTGCAGATTGATCGCCGTGCCTGGCGCATCGATGAAGATATTATCGTGAATTGACACTCTTCCTTCTGCTTGCAAGAGCGATTCACGCGGGTTGTGGTAAAACACGTTGCCATAAATCTCATAGAAGTCTTGTGAGCCAGCTCCGGTCGTAGGCAACCCTCCAATCAAAACATTGGGTCTATCGCCGTCGCGACTGGCGCGATCAGACTTCACCCAGACATTGTGGCGAATGACGGTTTTCTGAGGTGTGGTCGGCATTCCGCTCACCAAAGGTCTGCTTGTCTGGTGTTTGATCTGCATTCCATAACCCTCTGAATCATCGACAAGGTTGCCTTCGATGACGCCAGCGATGAAGGGCTGCGTTCCATCAGAGTTTCCAAGATAAAGTCCGGTGCCAGCGCCCAAAACCAAGTTCTTGCGAATCACCCAGCCCCAGGTTGGAATCTTGGTTGAGATCGCAACGGTTTGTTGGTTTGCGCCGTGACCCACGATCGTGCAGTTTTCGATCGTAATGTTATGAGTGCGATTAGACGAGCCGCCATTTGCGCTGACGGCAAAAACATTTGGGACGTTTCTTCCATCGATCCTGAGATTTTTAATCACGATATGGCTTGAGTTGAAGAGCTCTATTGTGTTCCAGCTTTGCGAAGAACTGCCAACGAAGATCGCCTGAGAACCCGTCTCAGGACCTGTGATCGTGATCTTTGCAGTCGCAGTGCCATTCAAATTCGAAACTGGAAGCCCTTGAGTATATGAACCCGCGGCAAGCCTTAAGGTTGAACCTGATCTGAGGTTAGCGAGAAGCGATCGGTAGTTCGAAGGATTGGCATCGATCACTACTCCTGCTGCCGGCGATGGCGAAGGACTCGCGCTTGGACTTGGACTTGGATTCGGAGACGGCGCAGCAGACGGTGCCACCGAAGGACTTGGCGCAATACTGGGCGCTGTCAACGGACGAGGCGTAGCGGTCGGCGTTAAAGATGGACTCGGCCGTGGCGGTGCTAAAGCCAACGTCTGTGAAGAAACAAAAATAGCGCTGAACGCGGAGAGCCAGAACTTTTTTCCCATAACCACTATAAACCCTTAAAATTGAAGGCTCACCTTAGGAAAAAAACGGCGCGCATATCAAGGCTTTCTTTCACTTTTTTTGTAACAACCGGGCGCGCGGCAAGAAATTTCCACGTTAATAAATAATATTTATTT
>JBFMCE010000132.1:0-7505 GCA_040754655.1 Bdellovibrionota bacterium
AGGGATTTGCCCGCCAATGACAAGACCACGACGCCAAACAATCCGCTTCTCAGGATTTGCGCGGCCGCCCAGAGCAAATAATCTTCTGATTCAATGAAAAGTATTTTGCCTGGGGAAATACCAGCCCTTAAAAGCGAGCATGGATAAAATGTGAACTTCTCTTCGAGCCAAGCAATGCGCTTTTGAGGCTGTTGCGCCAAGGTTCGCAGAAGAAGCTCGGTTTTCCCCGAGCCAGGCTTGCCACTGATCTCAGTTATGGCTTTTTGAGGAATCGTGATGCCCTGAAATTCCATCCATGGTTTCCTTTACGTTTTGACGTATCGAATGACGCCTACGAGAACGCCTTCAATTCTGAAGTCTTCTAGCTCACTAGCGGATTCTATCACCAAAGGCTTGTACTCAGGGTTTGCCGGATGCAGCTCAATCTTTGAGCCGTGCAAATAGTATTTTTTTATCGTGACTTCATTCCTCAAAAGAGCGACGACCGTCTGCCCGTTTCGAGCGACAGACTGTTTTTTGATGATGACGTAATCGCCATCCAGGATGCCTTCCTCGATCATCGAATTGCCATTCACCTTGAGCGCGAAATTATTTCCGCCTTTCAGCATTGAAGAGGGCACTTCCAGGATTTCTTGCTGCGCGATGGCCTCTATTGGATAACCGGCGGCGACTCGGCCCAAAAGGGGAAGGGGAACCGTTTCAGAAAAGGTTTGTGGTTGTGGTTGTGAAGAAGAAAGGACTTGCATGCCACGACGAGCGTTCCAGGTCTTCTGTAAAACACCTTGCCGCTCAAGCCGGACAAGATAGTTCTGAACGGTTCCCAAAGATTTAAATCCGAAATGTTTTGCGATTTCTTGTTGTGACGGGGCGTAACCCCATTCTGAGCGGAATGCTGTGATGAAATCTAAAACCTCTTTTTGTTTCGGAGTCAGCATCGGCCCAGTCATGATTCAAGCATATGCGTAAGTTTTGCGTAAGTCGAGCACCTTTTGCAAGTACTGGATTTAACGAGATTTACGAGTATGGTTTGGACATGCCGAACGGAAAAACACTACCCCAGGTCGTAATCATCGGTGCCGGATTTGCGGGCCTCAATGCGGCCAAGAACCTTGGCAAGGCACCCGTTCGCGTGACCGTGATCGACAAGAGCAATTACCACTTGTTTCAGCCCCTGCTCTATCAAGTCGCCACCGCGGGCCTTTCACCGGCTGACATCGCGGCGCCCATTCGCAACATCCTTCGAAACCAAAAAAACACCGAGGTTTTGATGGGAAAAGTCACGGGAATCGACCTGAACGCGCGCAACGTCTTGTTGTCTGATCGCGCTATAAACTATGATTATTTAATTATCGCGACGGGCGCCACGCACAGTTATTTCGGGCGCGAGGATTGGCAAAAATTCGCGCCAGGCCTGAAATCGATCGAAAACGCCACGACGATCCGGCGAAAGATTCTCCTGGCCTTTGAATCCGCCGAAATGGAAGCCGATCCCGAGAAACACAAAGAACTGCTCACCTTCATCATCGTAGGCGGAGGTCCCACGGGGGTTGAAGTCGCGGGCTCGATCGCCGAGCTCGCTCACGTCGCCCTTGCATCGGATTTCCGTCATATCGACCCGAAATCCGCGCGCATCCTCTTGGTCGAAGCGGGCGCGCGCATCCTCGCATCGTTTCCAGAGGATCTTTCCAAGAAAGCCCAGCGCGCCTTAGAGAGGCTTGGGGTTGAAGTGCGCACAAACGCGCGCGTCGACAACGTCAGTGAGGAAGGCGTCTCCATTTCAGGCGCTGAGATTCGGTCGAAGACGGTACTGTGGGCGGCGGGGGTCATCGCCTCTCCGGCTGGAAAATGGCTTGCCGCTGAGGTCGACCGCGCGGGTCGGGTAAAGGTCTTGCCTGACCTTTCTTTGCCCGGGCATCCTCATGTCTTTGTCATCGGTGATACCGCGCACGCGACCGATTCGAATGGAACCCCCTTGCCCGGCTTGGCCCCGGTCGCCATCCAACAAGGCAAGTATGTCGCATCGGCGATCTTGCAAAAAATCAAAGGAGTTAAAGAGCTTCCGTCGTTTTACTACCTCGACAAAGGCAACCTCGCCACCATCGGAAGATCGCAAGGCATCGCGGTGATTCGCAGCCTGCATTTGAGCGGGTTCGTCGCATGGTTGACCTGGCTCGTAGTACATATTTTTTATTTAATTGGTTTTAAGAACCGGCTTGTCGTGATGGTCCAATGGGCCTGGGCATATTTTACCTTCCAACGTGGCGCAAGACTCATCACAACCGACGAAAATTTGAGCTAGACTGGGAAAGTAGCGACTGGTTACGCGCCAACAGCGATAGGCGATACAGTTTTAAACTTTCTCGAGGCAGCCGAATCCAATGAAGCTTCTTCTCATCGCATTGTTCACGATTTGCATCGGCGCCGCCTACTTTTTCACCGTCAGCATCGGAACGGTTCGGTTTTTCACTTCACTGCCATCGCAGCAAAAGACTTATGACCTCGCGCAAAGCCTCGATCCAAAGAATCAATCCCCAGACTCTTTGAACTACGCCTTTCGACGCATCGTAAGCTCGACCAAGAAGCTGCGACCCGCGAACTCAGCGGCTGCGCAGCCCGAGGTCGCGCGACCGCCAGAGAGCGACTCGGCAGACGCGAACATCGGGCTCGACACTCCGATCGACATTTACCTTCAAACGCTAGAAAAAAATCCGCAAACGGCCATCTCAACGATCAGACGCGACCTTGAGCGGCTCTCAAACCAAAACAACGTGGCTGTGTTAAAAAGCACTTTGCTGCAGGCAGCGAACAACATCGCGGCGAATTATCCTGAAAAACAAGAAGAGGTCCGTGAGCTCGCTCTTCGAGAGATGACCACGACCCAGGTGCGCGATCTCTCAGAGAACGCAAGAGAGCCCGGCTCGGATTCGAACGAATCTTTTTCGGAAGAAGAGAATCGCATCATTGAAGAAAGATTTTTGGTCACCACGGCCCATCACATCTTCATTTCTTCAACGGCTGACCCTCAAACGGCTCTCTCAGGAACGATTGAAGGAGTGCTTTCGCAAAACAACCAGGAAGTGCGCAACATCGTCATCAATCAATTCATCTCGAAGTATCCCGACTTAAGAAAAGACTTGGCCTCGCGACTTTCAGGGCGGGGCATCGCAGTAGACCTACCGACGGACGGAAGTGAGAATACAGAACAGAATCAGTATCAATAAACAGAGAAAAAGGAGAAAGTTCATGAAGGCCATTGTTTCATTGCTTGCAGGAATCGTAATGTTTGCTTTCGCATTTTCGGCGGAAGCCGGGCGCGTCACGAACAAGAAAAACCAACATGCCAAAAGGGGCGTTGCTAGCGCTACGAACCCAGGTGCATCCGTCAAGCGCGAAGGCAGAAAGAAAGTCCGAGAGCAGAGAAGGATCGCTCGCGCAAAAGCAAAGGCAGCTCGCAATAAGCCTGTAACCAAGACTGATCCCGCAGCCGCAGGGCATATGGAGCCTACGACCCCTGATCTTATCGAAGGGCAGACCCATTAATAGGTTCATTGCCTAAACAACGATTCTCTTTTAAAAAAGCCGCGATCGCGATGCTCGGCAGTGGGAGGGCAAGCCATCGCGGCTTTTTACATTATGCGCAACATGCCTCATAAACCTACCATTGCCATAATTGGATCAGGCCCCGCGGGCTTGATGGCTACACACATCCTCGCTTCAGCGGGTTGTCATGTCGTTCTTTTCGAAAAAAGAAAATCGCCAGGACGCAAGCTCCTCATCGCCGGAAGCTCTGGGCTCAATATTACTTTTGACGCGCCTGCGGGTGAGTTTCATAAGTTTTACTCAAAAGAATCCACACTGTGGATAAAACCGGTGATTGAAGCCTTTGCTCCGCAAGACTGGATCGAGTTCATCCATGGTCTAGGCATCAAGACTTTCAAAGGTACCTCACGCCGATACTTCGTCGAACAGATGAAGGCATCGACACTTCTAAAAACCTGGACTGGGAAACTTGAATCTTTGGGTGTTGAGATGAAGTTTGGCCATGAGTGCATAGGATTTGAAAAGACGGGTGATGGTAAAATCAAGATCGGGTTTTCAGACAAACCCTCATTTACCTGCGATGCTCTGTGCTTTTGCCTTGGCGGCGCAAGCTGGGAACCAGACGAATCGCCACTGAGATGGACTAAGATTTTTCTCGATCACCAAATCAAATTGAATTCTTTCACACCTTCAAATGTTGGGTACGAGATCGATTGGCCGGAAGGTCTAGTGGCGAAAGACGATCGCGCTCCTCTTAAAGGAGTTAAGCTCACAACCTCGAAAGGCTCGAAGACGGGCGATTTGATGCTCACTCCTTACGGCATCGAGGGGACTCCCGTTTATTTTGTCGGCACCACCGGTCGGGCCGAGCTCGACCTGAAGCCCGATCTGACCCTCGATCAGATCAAGCGAAAACTGAATCTCTCGAAGGAAAATCGCAGCCCACTCAGACGCGCTAAAAAGTATCTCAGTTTAAGTCCTGCGGGTATTTCGCTTCTGGCGCATTTTGGGAGTGAAGACGAACTCAAAGACCTTGAATTGTTTTGCAAACTGGTGAAATCAGTTCCGCTTGACCTCAAAGCACCGCGCCCTCTTGAGGAAGCGATTTCCTCGGCTGGTGGGATTGATTTAAACGAAGTTGATGAAAACCTGATGCTCAAAAAACAACCTGGCGTTTTCATCGCAGGTGAAATGCTCGACTGGGATGCTCCTACTGGCGGATTCTTGATTCAAGCCTGCGTGTCGCAAGGCTGGGTCGCGGGGCAGGGGATTTTAAAATTCCTAGTTAAGAACAAAATGTGATCTACTCACAGACTTTGGATTTCAATAAAACACCGAGCCGTTTTTTTAGCCCCGTCAGCTCTTCCCCAGAAACCACTTCCGCCGCGGCTTGCTCTAATGCCACTGGTAAATCTTCAACCCCGCTTTGAGGGTTTAAGAACGAAAGGGATCGCCAAACGATCATGTCACCACGAAGCGCGCCAAACCGCACTCTAAGCGACCATAAAAGAGAGGGCACGAACAAGCCTGGCTTCTTGCAATCACTTTCGACCGCAGGGCCCACAAAGTCTCGAAAACGACGTCGATAACCGAACGGAGCGAACTCTGCGACGTTGCCCACGATGGGCTCGTTTGCGATCGCGGCTGCAAAATAATCTGAGTATCCTTCGCCAAGCGGGGCCGTGCGATGAATTCCTAGAAACGACTTGGTCATCACGTGCGCCCACTCATGATAAATCACCGTCGGAACACGGGCCCCGTCGAATGGAAATCTTTCGGTCCCGAGAAAAGTATTCTTAAAACCAGGCACCCAACGCCACGTGAAATACCAGGGCCGATATTCGCGATTGGGCTTGGCGAACCAGATTTCAATCTGTTCGTTTTGAGTGCCCCACTTCTTCGGGTCGATGTCAGGATAGGTGAATGCATTGTTGTATTGAGGCAAATTAGAAAATTTTATCCACATCGCCCACTTGACGGTCGTGTCTAGTCGAACCACCACCGGCCTCGCGGGCGGCACGATTGCTTGGCCACTCTTTCTTGCGAGGCTCTCAAAATATACAATTGCTCGATGCGCATGATAAAAGACATTGCTTGCAGCGGTGTTTCGACTTCTCCAAGAGATGGGTTGCTCAGACCTGTCTTCGTGTATCGCAAGATGCCTGCAGCGAACATGCTCAGAATCGACATGTCGATCGGGCCGGTATTTTCCGACCTGGTGGCGCAAGCTGTCTCTAGGCTTGTAAAGATATGCGGGATAGTTCTCTGGATCGTTGAATTCTTTCAAGAGAACTTCGTCATTCAACGCGTCCATCAAGTCAGGAAGACCGTCTAACTCATGAGCTCTCGCCATCCCGGAAATCAAAGCGAGGAATAAGGATATCACGATCAACATCGCTCATTCCTCGCTCTGAAGACTCAATGATGAACCGCGTGAGAAACGACTGCCAGGCATACGGCAAGAATCAACAACACGAAAAAAAAGTCAATCAAGTCGTAATGGTAAGAAGCTCCGGTGACTTGGCTTTGAAGTACTTTCATCAAACCTGCAAGCTCACCTTCAGTGATTTGACCGTTTCTTGCTCTTTCTGCGAAGCCAGAGTCAGCAAAAAGATGCATGTTGTTTTGACTGATTTTTAAAGCTTCACCTGCCTGACCAGAGGAAATAAATCCGTCTTTGACGGCAGCATCAAGCACTTCTTGTACCGTAACGCCATGGGCACCAAGCTGCCCAACGAAATTTTTCAATACCGTAGTTTTCTCTACACCTTGCATCAGCTCGATGTAAGTTTTCTTGTAAATATCGGCGGGCGATACATTCGAGCCAAGCGCCGCCGGCGAAAATACGAATGCAAAAAGCATGATAAAAGAAAGGATGCGTTTCATAACCACCACCTCAATACGTTGAGAGGTAGGTTTTCATTTTGGACCTGTCAATGGACAGACGTGTAGGATAATTGCAAAGCGCGCAAGCCGTGAGGCAAAGTCGGGAGTTCGTGTTCTTCTGAACTAACGACACGCGCATCAATCAGGCGATTGCTTTTGATGGTTGGTTTTCGCATTCGTTTTCTTGGAGACGATTTTTTGCCATTCGACTTCACTTTTTTCAGCGCGCCAATCGAAGTCGGCGTCCTCTGGCTGCAACGCCACTCGGAATATTCGTTTAGCATTTCGGCGATCGCCGGATCTGCTCTCACGCTAGGATCATCTTTCCGTATCCCTACCGGATCAAAAAAACCCACGGTCCAAAGGCTTATGAAGTAAGGCTCTTCTGCCGATGCGCTTTTGGCCCAACTGATGAGGCTTTTATACAAATTCCTACGGCGCTCTCGGTATATCGGATGATTTAAGCCCTTTGATTCAAATTCAATTTCTGGGTCGCTTAATAATTGTTTTCGTTGTTCTAGAGTAAGATGCGTTTGTTTTGCTAGATCAGCATATTCCACTTGCGCCTCAGTCGCCCTGAACAACCCCCCGACACCAAACTCGCCGATGACAAACGGAACCTCATATACCGCATCCACTCTACAATTCTGCTCGTCGAGACGCGACATTCGCGACAAAACTTCGTTTTTGCGAGTTTCCACTGACTTCACTTCTGGAAATTGCCTGCCAGCCCAATTGCCATAAAAACTAACCGCCATGAAGTCAGCCTGCTTCAAAAGAGCGTTATATTGAGAGCACTTCTCAGGATCACGCAAAGGCTCTTCGTACATTGGGTACCAATTTGGGTTTATTCCAATCTTCACTTTGCTTAATTTCTCAGCCTTAAGCCAGGCCCTGTATCTTCTGACGAGCTCGATCCACCCTGAGGGATATTTTCTGTTTGAGGTTTCTAACTCGGCAGACACGATGACATTGATCTGCCGTCCGGCTGCAGCGAGATTTCGGTGATTTGATCTCAACCACGAATTGAATTCACCGAAAACCATGCTCTCATAGTTATTATCAGGCCTCATTTGGAA
>JBFMCE010000133.1:0-7299 GCA_040754655.1 Bdellovibrionota bacterium
CGAGGAGAGCCGATGCCGACTTTAAAGAAGGTTTTCTTTCACAGCCTTTTTTGTGCCGCACTTTCTGTGAACGCCTCTATAGCTGAATTGAATTCGGACCAGCTCGATATAGTCGCAGCTCATGCAAAGAAGGTGTTATTAAGTTCCATACAAACCCTTCTTAGTGATTCAAGCGAAGCTACCGGGAATTTTACCAAAGAACTGCCTTCGCCAATGAATACGTCAATAGCCGCGGAATACTTGAAAAATGCTCACCAAGACGCAAAGAAAAGCGAAATTGCGGAGCGCCTCACGAGCCGCGAATACACCGAGAGACATGAACAGCTCTCTAAAATGGAAGAGCTTATCAAGATACGGGCTAAATTGATGGTGTCAGAAGCTTCAAGACTTGAAAAGACTCATTTGACTGTGGAAAGCTGCCTTCAAGAACCGGCGATCGCTTATCAGCCCTTATTTTTGGCTCATGAACACGATTACGTGTGGTTTGAAATCTCCGCGACACAAGGTAAAACTCGGGAAAAGGTTCTGACGGCAACGGTCCTCTGTTCAGCCGTTATCGCTGCTTGGTACCAAGATTCCTACGAGGGTGGTCTTAATCAGCAGGGCTGCCAGGTCCTAGATTTACGAGTCGAATAGCGCGATTGTTCGGCTTGTTTGAGTATCAATCGACGTACTCGACCTCGCAAGAAACGCTTTCAGCGGAAGTTTCTTCAAGTTGCTTGTTTTTCATGTTGATCCGCCAGACGCGTTTGGCAGCGACGCTTCCCTCTTTCGAGAACTCGTGAATCGCCAGGGCGATAGGCGCTGCGCTTTGGGCTTTTGTGTCATGGCATTCTTGAGCAATTAAGCTTTGGTTTTCTTCAGTAGCCGGGCGCTCGATCGCGTCTAAGACTTTTCCTTTTTTTAGCTTCTCGTCCCACGAATGTAAAAAGACGACCGGATTTCCCTCAACCCTTGCATCAGTGATCGAGTACTCATTGGTGACAGCCCAGCTTCCTTCAAGTTCATAAGAAGGGTTCTCTCGTATTTCTTGAATAGAGTGCCCAATGTATTGAGTGAGTCGTTTTTGCGGTTGCATTTGGCCTGTATTAAACGGCGAATGCGTGCAGGAACAAAAGACCGCAGCTAACGCAAATGCAGTTTGGATACACTTTTGAACAGGTCTTGAAAGCATAGTAAAAATAGCCTAGCGCTTTCACGTGAATCTGGCGATATCAAAAATGTTTGTCTTCGAGGACTGAATCTTTTCGTGGTTCCAAAACCTTGGGTGTGGCGATTGCGCCTGAATGTACGAGTGACTCCACGGAATTCTCCACGATGTCGTCTACAACTGTCTTATCAAAGGGTCCAGAGGTGCGCAGCTCGCCGTAGTGTCCTTGCATTTGAGAGAGGCAGTGTCCCAAATTGGGATAAAGGGCCAGGCTAGGTCTGGTAGGAAAGTGATTTTGATCATCAATAATCCACTGTGGATTAAAGTGCGCATCTTTAAGGCCTTGATAGATGAAAACAGGCGCATGAACCTTTGCCGCAAAATATTCAAATGTGGGGAGGAGAGAACCAATTCAAGAAAGGAGGGTTTTGCATAGCCAATAGAATGTTTTCGTGGAGCCCTTGGTATATGGGCAGGATTTCGTCGGCGATTGAAAATTTTTCCTTACTGTTATCCAGCACTTCATCCCAAGGCTTTCCTGTTAATGGGAGCTGTTTTTGGGAAAACAGATTCAATTCTTGAGCAGTTACGAACCCGTCACGGTCGGTATCGAGTTTTTCCGAAAAAAGCGAATGACTCCAGTCTAGGTATTGGAATCGAAAAACTTCACTTAACCTGCGTGTCGGAGGAGCTATAAGAAAAAGCGCATCAACACGGTCTTCAGAGGCAACTGCCATGGCTAGAAGGGCTCCTTCGCTAAATCCAAGAATACCAGTTTGTAGATAAGGGAACTTCCCTTTCATATGCTTGAGGGCGATTTGAGCGTCTTTGACTAGGTTCTGGGCTAAGTCACGGTCCGCTAAGCTTCGTTTTGTATAACGTAGGGTCGCTATCCCTTTTTCAGCAAGTCGATGGGCAAGATGTTTGTTCAAATCTGGGGGAACGTCGCCTATCGAAGGCCCGGTGAGCGCGCAAGTGACCCTGCCGTCAAGATCCACGGGATTTGACCCTTGACCAGGAAGCAGCAGCATCACTGCGTGCAGCTCATAGGTGTTGAAGCACCAGCGGGCTTCAAGCTGCTCTCCTTCCGAGCCCGGAAGGATTAGTGGTTCTTCATAAAAGGTGGTTGATAGTTTTGGCACCAAATAAAGCCTCTGAAATGGTATTAAATATGCTAAATTGGTATTTTTTTCTAGCAATTTAATGAATATTTTGTATTTATACCGCACTTATGAATATGACTTCTATTTTTGAAATATCCCCGGGATCTGGTCGTGAAGGCACTCTTGGGACGACGTTGCGAAGAATGCGAAAATACGCGAAAATTTCGCAGGCCGAGCTGGGGAAGCTTATCTCGGTACATCAAACTGCTATCAGTCGAATTGAATCCAATGAGCAGTCTTTAGCCCCCGAGCAACTGAGGGTTATTTCTAAGTTTTTTGGCGTTTCGCTCGATGACCTGATGCTGAACCGGATCAATTATTGGGACATCGCGAAGCGTTTCGGGCAGCCACCTCCGTTTGCTGATCGTTACCGTCAGTTGCCGTTTTCCCGTGTTCGAGAGCTTTTACCCCTCTTGTTCTTCCTGAATCAAGAAAAAGGCCATGATTTTACGCAGAAACTTCTTTCTGAGTACGAGATGGAGAGCTTCTTGTTCCTCAATCCCGATCAACCAATAGGAGTAAATTGTTATCTCGATCTCTTGAGGCATTCCCTCAATCGCAAGCTTCTCAGCGAGTCCAATTTCAATGAACTGATAAATCAGACCAGGCTCGAGTCGGTGCATGGGTTTCTTCATGCCATTTACGTTGAGCAGACATCCCCGTTGTCATTGGTTCAATCGAGAATTTTAAACTCCCATCTTTACGAAAAGAATTTCAAGCATGAGATCCAGACCCTTACGCAAAATCGCATGGAGATTTTCGTAGCGCCTGAACATCACATGAAGGGGGTGGACTACAAAGATAGAATCTTAGGTGATTTCTTGTGCCGCTATAAGAAGAGTTACTTGCAACAATTCCCGAAATACATTGGTGAGTCGCCGATTGAGCTTATTGAAAAAGATTGTCATTTTACTGGGACCGCTCCGAAATGCGTTTATGAGCTGAGGGTTGCATGAGTGAGTTCGTAAAGAACTTAAATGACAATATCTTCCGAATTCAAGCCTGCATCAATGTTGACTCCCAAATCCTGTCGGATCTGCTGGGAGTGACTTCAAAACAGCTTGAAGAATTTAGATCAGGTTTCCAGAACCTCAGGATTGAGAATCTTGAGTGGCTATGTGAAACGCTGGGAATCAGTTTAGAAAACCTCTTTACCGGCAATATCGACTATCCTGCGCTGGCTCAACAGTTCGGAGGGAATGTCTACGCTCTTCCAGATCGCTATAGCAATTCACAACAGCACTTCGCGCGGGCGCGCACGATCATGGGAATCATTGAATACCTCAATAGTTTATTTGGTCCCAAGTACGTGCATAATATTTTGTCTCGTCTGCAGGTGCGTCGAGAGTATTTTGACAATCCTGACGCCTTTATCAGCCCTTACTTGGTGACTGACCTCCTCACGGAGCTGCGAAAGAGCGGGTTCCATGAAAACCATAATGTGGAGATGGGGAAGTCAGCGGCTAAAGTGAATGAAAAAACTAGGGTTGGAAAAGTTTTGTCTTCTTCAGATGGTCCTTCGAAAATGTACGAACGGTTGCATGCGGAGATCATGGATGCGCATTATGATCATCTCTTTTATTACAGCTTGAGCAGTCTTTCCGAGAACGACCTTAGGATGACGACGACCCCAAGGAGACACAGTCATGATCTCTTGGAAACCCGTACGTTCGGGCACCGGGAAACATGTCTTTATAAACAAGGGGTCTATACGTCGTTTTTAAGCCATATTGGCTGCAAGAATTACAAGCTTGAAGAAGAGAAATGCATGTACCATGGCGACGAGCATTGCGTTTATCATCTCTCGTGGAGTTTGAATTAGTCTTTAACAAGCTTCAGTTTTGATTTCTTAGACGGTTTCTGGCCGATCACCGTGAATTTGTTATAGAACAATACCACGTCAGGCCTTGCGAGAGTTTCTAGAAATTCCTTATTGAACTGCAGGGCTTTCCGCTTGCTGCCGAGGATCTGAGCGAAAAGAGCGGCAGCGGTTTCAAGTTTTTCGGGCCAAAGTTTTCGCTCTTGTTTCAAACTTTCTCCGCTGCATTCGATGGTTTCTATCCTCCAAGACGGATTTTCAAACCCGGTTTGGTGCAGTAAGTGCGGCATCTTACGGCCAATTTGCAAGTCAATGAGTTGAGATTTCTCTAAAAGTCGAAGGGTTTCTGTGATCAGGTCGGTTTGCGGGAAGACGTTGAAGAGCGGGCCATCGAAATCAATTGCATACAGCGCACCGCCCGGTTTGAGGCAGCGAAACATCTCGATCAAGGCTTCTGACCTCACCTTAGGGGTAAGGTGCTCGAGAACATAGCGACAGACGATGGCGTCGAACGTATTGGATTCGAATCTCAGTTTCGTGAGATCCGCCCGCTCAAAAGATACGTTGCTTAAGTGCGCTGCAGCCTCATTTGCCAGCGTGACTCTATCTTGAGACATGTCGCATCCAATCACTTTTGCCGAGGGATTCTTTTGGGCGATATAACGGCTTACGACTCCAGAGCCTGAGCCGGCATCAAGGACTTTGGCATTTTCTTTGAGCTTCAGCTCTGCCAGTTCTTTTTTGTAGTCGTACTTAGGAAGAGTAGACTGGTGTTCAAGCCGTTCAAATTCTTTCTTGCTCTCAAGCGCGTAGGGCATCGTTTATCTCCAGAGGCTAAGCGGCTGCCTTCTCAGGAAGAGCCGTTGAAATAAGAATTCGATTTTCAATCAAAGAGCGCTGTTTATTCAGGCACTCTTCCGCATAGGGTTTCATTTTCTCGAAATGCATGATGAGGACGAGTTCGTTTTCCGCCGACACTTTTTTCACTGGTGGCAGAGGAACGCCATTCCACTGTATGGGGCTGTAGCCCCACTTTTCAAAGAGGGAGTCGGTTTTGAAACGAAGCGCGCTTCCACCAAGGGTGCTGCCGATGTTATGAGTCTTTAGGTCATGCAGAGTAAGGGCAGGCACCAATTCTTTGATCGTGTCTGTGAGATGTCTTTCGCCTCTGAGGGTTTTTTTGATCGTGAAACTTGAACTATAAAGTAAATCTGTTTTTGCGCCTCTGTGACTCTTGATCAACTTCTCTACGGCCAGTATGTGAGGTTCTGATCGAGATTCCTTGGCGAGTTTGTAAATCGGCAGGGTGAGTTTGTAGAAATCGGCCCTGCTTAACAGCATTTGCCTGAAGGCGCCCACTGGGGTGAGTTTTTGATTTTCGCGGATACAGAAGAGGTGATGGATCGCGACGAAATCGACGACGTCATAGGGAAGAAAAGATTTCGGATAATCAGGGCCATAACCTTCGGCACGCAATAGCAATAGGCCAGTGAAGAGCTCTTGCGCCAACGGGTTCTGCAAGTTCTCATAGAAGTTATCAATTGTTACAACTTCCAGTCCTGTTTTTTTCATCCCTACTCTCTTTAGAGGGGTAACAATTCCCTAGTGCAGCGATCCGTTATATGTGCATCCATATGTTACAAATGCATAAGGAAGATCGGCATGAAAACAAAAAACCTTGAGTCAAAAAAGCTTCATAAAGAGGACCCGTCGGTTTGGGTGAGCCTGCGCGATGCCGTAGAAGATCAAACTTATGAGTTTTTTTAGGTTCCGGCCCCGCTCTTTATGAATAGGGCCTAGACGTTCCGTTTGAACACATGCGATCGTGAAAGCGCATGAACAAGATGGTGCTCGTTTTGGTTGTCGCATGTTTGGTCGGATCCAGGACATATGCGCTCATCCCTGCTTTTGAGGGTGAAGACAAACAAAGGAAAGCGATCAAAATCGACCTAGAAGAAGTGGTTTCACGAGTAGATCAGCCGACGGATATTCAATTCTTGCCGGGCCGCGCCAGTACAATGATCGTGGCAGAGAAGACAGGCAAGTTGCGATGGTTTCGTTTAGGGTCTCGGCAGTCAGGCACTCTGGTCGAGCTGGCGGTAAACTTCGAAAGTGAAATGGGGTTGCTTGGCGTCGCATTCCATCCGAAATTTTCAAACAATCGAAAAGTCTATTTGCACTACAATCCCGCGGGGAGGGTCTTAAAAAGCCGTATTTCAGAATGGGTCTTCGCAAACGATTCGTCGGGTCTTTCGAATGAACGCGTTCTTCTTGAGGTGGGTCAACCTTTCAGCAACCATAAGGCGGGTCAAATCGCCTTTGGGCCAGATTCTTTCTTGTATATCGGGTTTGGTGACGGAGGATCGGGCGGTGACCCGCATCGAAATGGGCAAAACACCAAAACATTCCTTGGAAAAATGATCAGAATTGATGTCGATAGACCGGCGAAGGGAAGGCCCTACTCCATTCCTAAAGACAATCCATTTATAAATTCAAAAGACGTCTTGCCCGAGATCTGGGCCATCGGATTGCGGAATCCATGGCGGTTCAGCTTTGACCCGAGAGGAAGGTTGGTCGTTGCTGACGTTGGCCAAAATCGCTTTGAAGAAATCTCGATCATCGAACGCGGGAAGAATTACGGATGGAACATCAAAGAAGCAAGCCAATGCTATGATAACAGCGCTTTTTGCAAGAGCGGGCGTTTCGAAGACCCAGTGATCGAGTACGCTCACCCGCCTGGGGGCGGAGCTTCAATTACCGGGGGATACGTATATGCTGGTAATGCGATTCAAGAACTTAAGAACAAGTATGTTTACACGGATTTTATTCTAGGGAAAATCTGGGCTGCCCATCTTCCTGAAAAAGGGTTTAAAGGAAAACCTGAGGTTTACGCCTTGGGGAAATGGCCGATTCTTCCTGCGACCTTTGGGAGGGATTCTTTTGGTGAGCTCTATCTTGGCGATTTCAAGGCGGGTAAGATCTATAAGCTCAAGCCAAAGGGAGACTAGAATTCATGGCTTTTACATTTCTTCTTCCACTGGTCATTGGTTTTGCGACGGTTTTGCAAGGGGGGCTGAATCGCCAAATCACCAGTCAGTGGGGACTTGCGGGAGCAGTTTTCTTGAACAGCGCGGTTCTTTTCTTGGCCACGCTCAGCATGTTCATCA
>JBFMCE010000134.1:0-7166 GCA_040754655.1 Bdellovibrionota bacterium
CCCCAATTTATACACCCCTCTAGATAGCGGAAACGCCACAAAAAATCAGGAACGGAGGAAGACACGCATCTACCGATCGTTTGCGAATTGTATCCAAGGCTGACCCACCACGTTGTCACCTGATTGAAATTGCCAAGCTCCCGGCGGCCGTATAGATTCTGCGTAGAATTTTGGAAAAAGGATTCAGACATGAAAAAAACAATCATAATCGTAGGATGCTTGTTCACAAGTATTGCTCTGGCCGCCACTGAGAACAAGGAATTTGATGGCAGTGGCCTCGAGATACTGAGTATCAAGAACCCATCGGGCGACGTGAAGATTGGTGTTTCAAAGGATGGCAAAGCCTATGTCGCGGCAGAGAAGATCAAGTTCGGAAAAAACTGCACCCTGAAAATGGATAAATCTGGCAGAGAACTGGTTGTTGAAGTGAGTAAAGGCGGGATCTTCAATACTGACGATTGCAAAGTCAATTTTGACGTCAAAGTTCCCAGGGAAATTGCCCTTCATCTGAAAAGTGGTTCAGGCGACCTAGAAGTCAATGGGACCAAAGGTACCGTCGATTTCAAAATCGGAAGTGGTGATGCAAAAGTTACTGCCGAAGTTGATACTCTCGACGGCATGTCGGGGAGTGGTTCGGTAGTGGCCACGGGTCTTTCGGGGAATGCTAATGTAAGAACCGGTACTGGTGATGTCACCCTAACTTATGGTTCTGCACCTTCAAAGGGCGAATTGGACATTAAAACAGGAAGTGGCGATGCGACAATCTTCTTCCCTTCTTCTATGAAGGTACTGACTGATTTCAAAGCTGGTAGTGGCCGAGTGTACAACGAACTTGGTGATTCAGAAGATGCTCGTTTCAAGGTCTCAATGAAGGCAGGGAGCGGTGATCTGAAGATCAAGAAACTGTGACTACAGTTTTAAAATCGAGCATCAGTATTTTACAAATCACAACCGGATACCTTCTAAGAATCAGACCCCTTTTCGAACGGCAGAAGGTTTGAGACTCTTCCATCGTTCAAGCATTCTCGGATCAATAGGCTTCTTATCACGCAAGAATCGCTCTAGATTTGGAAGTGATTCGTAGCCCCAAAACAGTTCGTCATCAACAATAATGGGCGTACATCAAACAGCTTTTTCTTCACGCAATGCCCAAAGCCTTTAGCACCGAATTCATAAGGAGTGTTCTATCAAAGGGCTTGGTGAACACGCTCTTTGCACCTTTCGAAATGCACTCGGCTTCCGTAATATCCGCAAATCCAGTAATGAAGATGACCATCGGGAGATGCGGATCATAGGTCCGGATCTGCTCAAGCAGGGCCATTCCATCGCCGCCTGGCATCCGAATATCGCTTACCACTAGGTTCACATGATTAGTTTTCACCAGTTCAAGGGCTGTTTTTCCATTGTCGGTTTCAAGAACTTGGAAGCCTTTCCTCTTAAAATCAAAGACAATCGTTTTTCTCAATATATCCTCATCATCCACCACAAGAATTGTGTACTTTTTGAAATCGTCCATTCTCTTATGTTCCCTCATGCTGCGCGATACGCCGCAATTTTAACGCTGAGCTTCTTAGGCAGTCTAATCACAAAACAGGTGTTAGGGGACATCTGGTCAAGCCTAAGCTCTCCATGATGGCTTCGAATGATACCGGTCGAGATACTCAAGCCCATTCCTGTTCCTTTGCCAATTTCTTTTGTGGTAAAAAACGGTTGAAATATCTTATCTTTATTTTTTTTTGGGATCCCAGCGCCGCAATCGGTGACTCGAATTTCGATCCAAGACGAACTCTCGGAAACAGAAAGCTTTATCCATTTGTCCTTAAGATCAGAAATTGCATCATGAGCGTTGTTGAGAAGATTGAGGATCACCTGCGATATTTGGGTGGATTGCCCATCGAAGCAAAGGTTTTGCTCGAAGTCATCGACGGTCAGGGCAATCCCAGATTTTTTGAATCTCTCTTTACAAAGGCTCAGGGTTTCCTCGATGAGTTGCCGAACGTTCACTACTTGGTGGGGATCTTTGCTGCCATCGCGGGAGAATGAACGCAATCCCTGGACGATTTTTGAAATCCGGTCGGTTGTTTTTTCAACGTCTGAAGCCATCTCCGTGAGGAGTTTTTTGTCCAACTGTTCATCGCGCAATACTTCTTGAATCTGACTCGAGAGACTTTTAATCGCTGCGAGCGGGTTATTGATTTCATGCGCTACCCCTCCGGCCATCTCCCCCAAAGCTGACATTTTTGAAGAGGTTACTAGAGCTTGCTGTTGCTCGACGATGATTCGTTGGGATTCTTGCAGCTCTCTTGTTCGCTCTTGCTCGCGCTTTAAGCTCTTCATGAGCACTTCTATAGTTTGAGAGATAAACATGCCCAGCATAAACGCCAAACCAGCATAGACGGCAAAAAGGTACCAATTCACTGCCTTGGGAGCGATTGCCGCCACCAAAAACATCATCGCAATATAGCCTAAAGCAATAATCTTTCCGTGGTTGGGATTGGAAGTGATAGAGATGACAATGATTGGGCTGCCGAGAGTAAGTACTACGGCCGAAATCCAGTATTGATCGAGTGCTCCATCTGTTACCAAAAACGCCAGTGGGGCAAAAAAAAGACAATTCAGGAGAAGTCGAAAGATTTCAAATGGTTTCGGATCTTTAAGACGAAATGATACTTGCGAAAGTATTAAATTTGTAATTGGAAATGCCAGTTGACTGGCGAACCCCCACCAACTTGTTTGATGCTGGTACGCAGCGATCCCGGACACCAAAGCCAGTCCCATGAAATAGGCGCCGAAACACCTGTCCATGACCCGCAAGAGAGAGTGATGTTTGTCTTCTACTAATGTATGTTTCTCCGCAGATGACATGCTGCCTATCTCTTCGGCAACTCGGCAATTAAACTAAAACTGCTGTAATCCTCTGGCGCTACGCCATGGCAGCCCAAAGCCAGAGGCATTTCGGCCTAACTCCCACACCCAAAATTCGACGGGCGGACTTAAAAGCTCCGCTCCGCGCACCTAATCCTCACCAGTTTTCGCAGATTACAATGCCTAGAACGCTACAGCCCCCGAACCCCATTCAATTGCACGCTGACGTCACCAGCGGTCGTCTGTATCGAGAGAGTCGCGCTTTGATCTGCAGGCGTGTTGTTGACGTAGGGCATGAATTCAATCCAGAAATCAGAGAAGCCACCCGAAACAAGATTCGATGGCACAGTCGTAGTCATGCGTGAACCCCCGTTAAAGATTCGGAAAGACGCCGCATTGGGCCCGCTGACTTGGTATCCCAAAACCTGAGCTGCGCCATATCCAATGTTCTGGATCGACACAGGTTTGATGTATTCACGCTCTGGAACAAGGGTTCCCCCGTCAAAACGCCCTCTTCTGAAGCTGAGCTCCCCAGAGCGATAAGGCGCGGTCTGAGGCACCGGATGGAAGAGCGTTACCACCCCCCCGCTCTCGACAACTGCGGTGACTCGCTTTGAGGTTGATCGGATCAACGACGAAGCCGTGCCATTAGGGAGAATCTCGCGATACTCTACGACCAGGTTTGCCTGCAACCGCGTACCCTGCGGGCTCGGACCTCGATAAACAAGGTTGTACTGCTGCTTTATTCCTCCATTGAGGATATTCGGCGACGGCGGCGTTTGGATTGGCGTTATGCTGAAAGCATTGGCGTTAGCACCGGTAAAGAACACACGCAGGATCTCTGCACGAACACCGCTGCTGTTCGACACCTCGATCGGAAAGCCATATGGAATATTCGATGCCGTCGGGTAAAGCGTGCCGAAATCGATCAACTCATTGTTGATCACCAAAAGCGCCGGCCGAGAAGCATCAACAACGGTGAATTCGATATAAAGAGGTTCATCCGCCCGAACGTATCGCACGATTCCGTTTTGCGTGTAAGAAGGGCTCGAGTTGAAGACCACCCTCCAATTCAACGCGATCGATGGATCGCCTACGGCGTACGCGGGGTTTGAGAATGCAAGGCTGGTGCAACCTTCAAGATAAACCCCAGGCTGTGACGAACGATTGACCCTGCATCCGATTCCGTCAATCAGCAACTGAGAAGGTTCGAGGTAAATTTTCCCGCCAGTTTCAACATTCCCAGACTTGATGAAAACACGCACAGACGACAACGAGAGCTGCGGGCTAAAGTTCTCTTTCCACGTTCCATCTGCATTTTCCTCTACTCGCCATTCATAGGCGAAAGGGGGACGGCCGGGGGAACCCATCGCTACAAGCCTCAACGGACGAGCCAAAACACGTGAGGTGTCGACGGGCTTTACGATGGGCTCGTACAGGATGCCAGTTGCCAGGGTCCTCTGCTGATTTTGCGGCAGCTTCGGATCAAGAAACACCAGGCTAGTATTGAGGCCATACTGAAACTCAGTCCCTCGGGGCGCCATTGAAAATGCGCAATCGCTCACGCACGCAAACGGATATTGATTCGTCTTGGGGCAAATGTTTTCAATAGAATCCCACGAACAATTCGAAAGATTGATTTGCTCGCACTCATCAAAAGAATTCATTTGATGAGCTACGCACGTCTTCAGATCCGTCGCCACTTCTCCTGCCAGACTGAACCCGCGCAATAAAATCGTTTCCCCGTCTGCGTTCTGCACATCTCGCCTGGAGAGGTAGTGGGCCAACCGTGCATTCAAATAGCCATGCTCATCAATGAACCCTTCCGTGATCGAACAGGCCCCCGCCGTAAACGGGCTAGGAAAGATCTCATCTCCCTCTAGTTTGAGCACAAGTTCATACGCGACGTTGAGTTGTTCTGAACGAGGCGCATAGTAGCATTTGCTTCGACGCAACTGATAAAGCTTATCCTTGTGTTGACCTGATAAAACGGGCCGGATCGGCGTTGCGATCTCAAGGCCGGTAGCGGCGCCATCACTATAAAATGGAACTACCAAGCCTGTGTGGCTGGGCGGCCAGGAAGCATCGAGCTCGGTGCCGGGCGGCACTGCCACAGGTTGTTTATCGGGTCGGAAGGCAGGATTAAAACCCAAGGCATCCAATACGATTTCACTAGTGCCAGGACACCGAACACCGCCGCCAAAGTCTTCAAAACAAATTTCGTCGCATCCCGACATTGAAACCAAAAACAATAGACTGGTAAGGAAAACGACTCCGGCGATGACTTTTTTATGAAAAAGGCGGGAAAAATGGCGAAAATTCGTTAAAACCTTCATTACTACCCCCACAAACACCCATCCCGAGTGTATCAGAAACTTAAACAAATAGAAGAATCGTCGTCACTTAAACCAGACCTTTGCTGATATTTCAAGGACTTAGGCCCCAAACTGAAGATCAGGATCGCTTCTACGGACCAACTATTTTTAGGGCGGCTTGGGTCAGTCTCGACAACCGTACCTCATATTTTGGCAGGTCTTCAGGAAAAACCTCAGTATAGACATCCAAGAGATTTCCCATGAGGCATTCCACGAATTCGGAAGAATTGCGTTCTCCTGCCATACAGCTGTCACGAGCCATGTTTAGCTCAGACAAGATGAAACGCCAGTATTCATTCATCAGCATCTTGACCTGGAACGGATAAAGCCTCACTAAAGAATCTTTGGCCTCATTCCACTCTCGGGCGTCAAATTCAGGGTCCGCCTCAAGATCCACTCGGACCGAGTTGACTGACGAGACGTCATCAAAGATATTTATCTTCAGCATCACATCGCTACATCTTTGGAACGCAGAGTAACGCAGACTTTCTTTATCCATGAGAAAGCCTAAAAACGGCCCAGAGACGCAGGTCTCGTAGTCGTCGCTATCTAAAATGCGCTGAAGAGACGACTGCGCATTTTCGAGTTTCGGTTCGATGACCCCAAAAAAGCCGCGGACTTTCGCATTTAAAGACAGTATCCGTTGTTTGATATCCGCATCGTTTGCCGTAGCGTTAAATGAACTCACGGATACAAGTATAAGAACCCAATAGCGCGCTGCCTTCATGATCACTTCCTTAAAGTGCATATATAAACTTTTTTTATTGTATTTTCACTCCAAATAAACTTCGTATTGCCATCAAACCGCAGAAAAAACTTGGTTTTCAACCGCGCAGTAAACCTTCCCTTACAAAAAGGGGTGATTTTTACATATTTTTAATGGATTTGCGTGGTTCTTTGACAGGACAGTCCACATCCCCCGGCGATATTTTTTTTGTATGCCTAATGCCCATTGGCGCAGTCATTGCATTAATCTCGATTGTGTTTATGAAAATCTCCCAATACTTACGCACTGCGCGCACGCTGTTCTTCGCCCTTGGATTGGTTGCGATTCTTGTTGGCGCGGGAATAGCGGCGTATTCTGTCTTTGAACTCCGACCCCAAATGTCTGCATTATCGACTCAACTAGAGCGCAACTTGGAGCTTGTCGAACGCACTGCATCTGTCGTGCAAGAAAACGATCTACTTCCTTTAGCGGCAGTAGACGGAGCACAGGCAGCTCGACGGGTCGTTGGCTTACTGCCCGCGACGCTGGATTCTATGGAACAAACTCTTCTTGAACTGTCGAGAGCTCTTGCCACCACTGGGAGGACAGCCCAAGAAACGAAAGAAGGCGTGGCGGGAATCGTTCTTCCAAATAAAGAGCTCGAGCAAACCCATGTCTCGTTAAAAAAAACATCCATTCGACTGCGCGGTTTGGCCCACAGAATCGAGAGCCTCAAACAAGCCAGTGCGGAATTTGCGAAAGCCACTGAAGGCTTCTCAAACGGCTTAGCGCAAGTTCAATCGAGCATCGGATCGACTTCAAAGGTGCTCAACGACGTGCGTGTGCAAATTCAAGGCACGCAAAAAGCAATCGCCCAAGCCAACCTTCCCCTGCACATCACTCTGCTTGGCATCGGTTTTGGCGGAATTTATATTTTACTTGGATGCTTTTCACTGGGCTTTGGGCTTGCATGCAGCGGCATTGCTCAAAACATACAGGCATCTGAAGCCGCCGATGCAGTTCATCCCCCATCTCAAAGAGCTGCTTGAACCTACCTAGACATGGCATTCCAAAAAATTACCCCGACACTTTCGTTTGCGAGAACTCTGACGTTTGGGCTACAAAGTTAAAAACTGCGTGAAAGGACATCGATCATGAACCTTCCAGCGATCTTATTTTTCTTTTTAGTGACTACTTTATTGTTGCCTAGCGGTAGCTTC
>JBFMCE010000135.1:0-6839 GCA_040754655.1 Bdellovibrionota bacterium
TGAGAAAATTCAATGGCAAGGGCGCTTACGCGCTGCGTGCCGTGCAGATCCCGTATAACGGGAAAAAGATCGCCATCAAAGCCTTCGATGAGCCCGATCCCTCATTCCAGTATTCAAACTTCGTCACTCTGGATCGTGATGCGGCGGAAGCCGGTCCCGAGCTCTACCATGCAGGCCGCCCCGCTGTGATGGTCTCAGAAACCTTTGCGAGGCAGTTCAATAAAAAGACAGGCGATATGATGGAACTGAGCACGCCCAATGGGGTGCTTCAGTTAAAAATCGTGGCCCAGATGGTGGATTTTGCTTCTCCCGACGGCGTGCTTTATCTAGATCGAAATCTTTACAAGAAATATTATAAAGACGCCTTGGTGACCACATTCGGCGTGCACGCCAGCGAAGGAGCAACCCCCGAAGAGCTGCGCCAGGCGATCGATCGGCACCTTGGCGCACAGTTCAACCTAATGACGGTCCTCACCACGGAATTCCGCAATCAACTCGATGAGCTGATCGATCAAAGCTTCACTTACACGCGCGCCATTGAAAGCGCTGCCTTGCTGGTAGCCCTTCTTGGTCTTCTGAACACCCTGCTTGTGAGCGTGATGGAACGCACTCGCGAGATCGGGATGCTCAGAGCCGTGGGAATGTCTCGCTCACAAGTGCTCACCCTCATCCTGCAAGAAGCCATGTTTCAAGGAACCCTCGGCGCCCTTGTGGCGGTGATTTTGGGATCAGTGCTTGCATACCTCTGGGTTTCAAATACTTTGACATTGATCTTGGGTTGGATGATTCAATTTCATTTTCCATGGCAAGGCGCGTTTGCGACATTTTTCGCGGGCGTCTTAGTGGCCCTAGCGGCAGGCTTCATTCCTGCTCGCAGGGCAGCTCATATCGACATTCGGGAGGCGCTTGAATATGAATAAGAGAACCACCGTTTTGACCGCGGTCGCCGTGTCGCTCCAAATGGCGGGCACCGCCCAGACCTCCCATGCAGCACTCTCTGCCAAAGAAATCATGACGAGAAACGAGGAGGCTCGAAAGATTCAAGACGTCACCTCGCGCGCGACACTCAAGACTGGTGGCGGCCAAGACAAGGAAAAACTCAAAGAGTTCACCTGGTGGAAGAAGATCAAAAGCGACAATATCCACTACAATACGCTCACAAGGTTCCATAAACCCGCTGAGATCAGGAACGAAGGGATCCTCTTTCTCGAACATGACAACAATGAAAACGAAGTCTTGCTCTACCTTCCCAACTTCAAGAAAATCAGGCGCGTAGAAGCGCAACAACAGAGCAGCAGTTTCATGGGATCTGTCTTTAGCTATTCCGACATCACGACCCCGCACGTTGAAGACTACGCCTATAAACTCTTGCGTGAAGAAACTTGCCCCGGCGGAGAAGCCGCTCTCAAATGCTCTGTCATTGAATCTGTCCCGGCGAGCGATTCCGTTCGCGACCGAACCAGGTACTCAAGAACGGTGCAATGGATCAGGCCTGATAATTTCATGATGGCTCAAGCTGAATACTATGACCTCGAGGGTGCTCTCATTAAGCGCGCACTTTTTTCAAAAATCGACCAAGTCGATCCGGCTCGAAACAAATGGATGGCGAAATTCATCCGCATGGACAATGTGAAAACGGCGAAGTTCACCGAGCTTGAATTTTCCCAAGTGAAGGCGAATACAGGCTTGAAAGACGCGCTTTTCACGCAGCAAAACTTGTCTCGCGTGCCTTGAGGGCGATCGTTGGGTATTGTCTAGAATTTAGACATTGTTCGTGCGTTTAGACGGCAGGTGACCTGAGATTACGCTTGTCTCGGCAAAATGGCTTATATTCATGTTCTAAGCAAACTGGCACTGTTATTGAAATACGCGCCACGCAGGAATTTTTTATGGCTGCCAAAAGTAAACGGATCTCTTTTATAACCCTTCAGGTGTTTGTTTGCGCGATGTCGCTGGCAGTCTTTCTAGGCACTGAAGTCTCCTTTGCCGATGCCTCAAAAAGCACTTGCTCGGAGTGGAGCTACAGTGAATGGTTGGTCTTTCGAAGACAAGCAATCGCGAGCTACCGCACGGAACATAAAATTACCACAAATGATGGAATCACCTTTCCGGTTTGGAAACCTCAATTTGAAGCCTCCTCCATTCAAAGCACCCTTCGCACATGCCAATCCAACTTGAAAAAACTTAAACTTGAGTCCTGTTTTGCGCGCCTTTTGACTTTTTCTGAGGCCCTTAGCCGAACGGGCATGGGGTTTAAACTTCCCAATAAAGAATACCTGACGAGCCAACCCCAAAAGATCGTGGTACTGCCAGAAGAATTGGTTTCAAATCCGGCTCTCAAGTGGCGAGAAATCGCAGCAAAAAAGGGCTGGCCCTGGGCCGATTTTATTTCCAGAGCCAACTATAGCCCGCGATTAGGGATCTTTATCAACACGCCCCAAATAGACCACTGGCTCGTCATCGTCTTTGAAAACAAGGTTCTTGATTTAGATCCCGCTCTAGCCCCAGCAACGGTTGTAGCGCAGCTTTCAATCGATAAGCGCAATCCAAGGTCAATGCTCGTCTACGCACGTGAGTATGAGGTCGATGAAAAAACCGGCATGATCAACCTCGATCTCGAAAATCAGGCTCGATGCCCTAGTTGCCATCCAAGCATTTTGCGAGATTTCGACGAAAATTCTACGAACGATTTAAAAATGAGGGAAGTCCTTCAGTCCTTCAATCGCAAGATCGGCCAATACGAGAATCTCAGTTGGTATAGTTATGATCCCAACGACTTTGGGCCAAAACGCGGTACTCAAGCAGGTTGCACGGAATGCCATAACAGCACCGACGACCGTGGAGCCCTTCGCGCAGACACTGACATACAACTCATCGCGCATAAGGTGCTCAGCCAAGAAATGCCGCCAGGCCTGTCTGAAGAGCGCTCTTCGTATGAAGAGGCATTGAAGCGCGCAAACTCCGTTCTGCTTGACTACGACATCGAAGTGCAGCGGTGGCTGAGCGAGATTGAGTGCTCAAACCCTACGAACACTTCACGGTAGAGTGGCTCGCGCTGCAAGCCCAAATTGACAACCCTACTGGTAAGGGCTTATCAAAGCGGGATGAAGACTTGGCGCATTCTAAATGTATTGCTGCACATTTGGGCAAACCGCACCCCCGTCGTCATCTGCTTCGCTTTGCCTTTCATCTCATCCACGGTTCTTGCGCAAAACAGCGGGGATCAAGTTTCCGAAAATACGAATGACGGCGCGTCTGAATCTGCGCTTCCTCTCTCGGGACGGATATTTACAGACATCTATGCTCCGACCAAAACCCTGGGGCACACCCCGTTCAGGCAAACTTCCGCGAGTTTTTGGCTCAATTTTGATCCTAGGTTTTCAGACGCAACTTCGGCCCACGCCACGCTCACAGTCGACGCGATAGAAATCTTGCCCGATGGCACGCGCTCAGAATTGCGCACGAGGCTTCGCGAAGGGTATGTGGCGCACAATGCCTCTGGGTTTGAGTTTAGGGTCGGCAGACAAATCATCTCTTGGGGAAAATCTGATGTCGTGAACCCCACCGATTTTCTCTCAGCAAAAGACTACACCTTCTTCAACCCTGACGAAGAAGTAAGACGCATCGGAGGCACCAGCGTCTGGGCCTCGTTCACGCCCGAACAAGGCGCCTCACCTTGGAACCTCATCGGGGTGTGGACGCCGTTTTTCCCGCAGTCTGCTCTACTCATCCCGCCGACTGCGCTTCCCTCGACGGTGAGCCTGACGGATACGCGTGCGCCAGGTTTCACCCTCACCAATTCCGAGGTTGCTGCGAAGCTTTCTTACGCCGGCGCGGGTTGGGATGCTTCGGTGATGGCTTATCGCGGCTGGAACCACATTCCTGAATTTGAGCTGCGATCGATCCAAGGAACTCTTCTCAATCCGCAAGTGACGCTAGGGCAAACCTTTCACCGCTACCGCGCCTTTGGCGCCGATGGTTCAATTGCCACTGACGAGTGGGTTTTTCGCGGCGAAGGCGCCTATGTGTTCACTGAAAACAATGATGGCAGGAACCCTCTGATCATTCCGTCGCACCTCAATACAGTCGTGGGCCTTGAACGACCGTTGGGTGACCGTTTCCGCATTCAACCCCAGTTTATCTGGCGCTATTTTCCCCGTTACACTCGCCCTGAGCTCGCAGCTGGCGGAAACGCGGTTTCAGTGCAAATCGCCGAGGCAAATGCCCTGCTCTTGGGTTACCAATTTCGAAGCCGAACCAGCGGCACTCTTCGTTTGAGCTATGAAAATGAGGCAAAAGACGTTGAGGCAGAGTTTTTCACCCTCGCTCATTTTGTAGGCGGAGATTATTTGCTGCGTCCGAAGTTCAGTTACGCTTGGGCAGAGAGCTTGAAAACCACCCTCGGAACTGACTACTATGGCGGCCCCGTCGACCGAAGCCTTGGCGCGCTCAAGC
Source organism: Bdellovibrionota bacterium (assembly GCA_040754655.1). Lineage (GTDB taxonomy): Bacteria > Bdellovibrionota > UBA1018 > UBA1018 > UBA923 > JBFMCE01. Next base: position 4,456 of record JBFMCE010000135.1, read on the forward strand.
CCTACCGTTCAGTGTTTTTTGAGGCGAAGTACGCGTTCTAGAGCTAATCTTTAAGCGCTTGCACGACTTCACTCTGCGCTTTAGCCACTTGGGCCAGCAGTTTGCTTCGATTGATCCTTGTCGCGCGTCCATTCCGGTAAACCATTGCGCCGTCGACCATCGTCCACCGGACATGCTGCGGTTGAGAAGAATAGACGATCGAAGAGGCCACGGCGGCAGCGTCAATTTTTTTCGATGAAACCGCAGACACGGGAAGAAAGTTCTCAATGGAACTAAGGTCCAGCGCCACAAGGTCTGCTTTTTTCCCGACCTCGATTGATCCGATGTCGTCAAACCAAGATACGGCTTTAGCTCCGTCTCGCGTCGCCATATCGAGCACTTCTTGAGCGCGCATCGTGCGCGGCCCCGCGCCTGGTTTGTGCAGAAGGGCTGCTAGCCTCATTTCCTGGAATATGTTCAGGTTGTTGTTGCAAGGCGCTCCATCTGCTCCCAACGCCACGTTGATGCCTTTACTTCGCATTTCAGGAATGCGAGCGATTCCTGAGGCGAGTTTTAAATTTGAACTAGGGCAATGCACGACATGGGTGCCGGTTTTCCTTAAAATTTCCATTTCGTTGGGTTTAAGCCAAATGCAATGCGCCAAAACCAAGTCAGGCGAGGTCAAACCCAGCTGGTGCAAGTACTCGACGTTCTCGCAGTGAACCATCTCTTTGACCATCTGCACTTCTTTCAAGTTCTCACTGGCGTGGGTGTGCACCAACGCACCTTGAGACCGCGCTAGCCTCTTCACTTCTTTGAGCAACTTCTCGGTACATGAGATGACGAACCGAGGCGCGTATGAAACGCGAATGCGATCATTGTCGGCGCCATTCCACTTCTCAAAAAGCCCAGCCGCTTCTTGAAGCGCTTCATCCGCATTTTCATAAAGAGAAGCTGGCGTGGTCTTTGGATGGTCCATCAGACACTTTCCCACGCTTGCGCGAATCCCAGAAATTTTGACTGCCTTAAAGATCTGGTCGGTGTGCCTTACGGTTCCCATATCGAGGATGCAAGTCGTGCCTGATGAGAGAAGCTCAAAGATCCCCATCAAAGCGCTTGCATAAAGCGTCTGCTCGGTATGCGCAGCCTCCATGACCCAAATGCGCTTTGAGAGCCAGTCAAGAAGCTCAAGATCGTCCGCAAGGTTTCGGAACAACGTTTGGCAAAGATGGACATGGGCTTGCACAAAACCTGGTAGCACCACGAGCCCGCCTGCTTCGATCAGTTTCGCCCCCCGCTGAATGCGCGAAGGCCTATTTTTAGTGATCGCCGCGATCTTGCCGTCTCGAATACGAAGATGGTGACCTTTTAAGACACGTCTTTGCTCGTCTTGCGTTACAAGCAAAGCATCGAGAATCCACGTCTCGTGATTTGATTTTTTAGACATTGAGCTCCTTTTGTCTGTCAAAGCAAGGACAAAAACCTAGTGTTATCAATGAGTTTCTGTTTGACAAGGTCAGATTTTTTATGTTGACTAAATTTATCAGATATTGTCTAATGAGCGCCGTTGCGGAGTGTGAATATGAAGCGATGCAAATGGGTATCGCAGTTTTTTCTCAGCCTGGCTTTAGCCGGAGTCGCTTTTCTAGGAGGCTCGTGCGGAGGCACTCCTGCGACCTCTTCTTCTGCTCCGGCCGTAGAATCCGCCTCTGACCGTGATGCCTTAAACTTGCCTTCGACAGAAGCAAATCCCACGAATCTATCCGTAGACGATCAAACCCAAGATCAAGCTAGCGAAACTTCTTCTGAGCCTGCCACGCAACAGCCTGATACGCCGACGCCTTCCTCTGAACCACCTGCAGGTAAAAACAATGACAGCGTGTGCGAGAATCCCATTCCTGTAGAGCAACCTGGGCTCAATGAAATCACTGAAGCAGAGATTTGGCAGGGAGAAATCGCTTCATCAACCTTGCATTTGCAGTCGATGGCGTTATTCGTTCAAAGCGTGAAAAACCGCGAAATCAGCGCTTCCGCTTTTGCGCGGTTTCAACCCGGGGTCACGCTGCCAATTGAGACCGCGGTGGCCTGCAATAAAACGACTTCAAAACACGGCTTTTCAGTTTCTTATGTCGCTCCGATTTGGGCCACGAAACAGAAAGTCGCCTCTGAAAAACGAAAGCATTGGCTGAAACTCATAAGATCAGAACAAGCCGCAAACCGCGACGCCATCCTTCAGCATCGGGCCGAACTCGTCTCGCCCGATTCTTTTGACGCCTTTTCAAGCGAGCTTGATCTCAGCGCTCCAAACGAAGAATCGGATTCGGAAGACAGCACCCCAAACTCAGAAATCATGCGCATCTACCGTCTTTCCGAAACCCAGATAGAAGTGCGCATTTTGCAAGAAC
>JBFMCE010000136.1:0-6780 GCA_040754655.1 Bdellovibrionota bacterium
GACTTCGCAGGGTTGTTTCAGCGTCTCACAGATTCAAATTAAAACCATCGGTGGCAGCGGAGGCTCGGGTAACTCTTCATCGTCTAGTTCTTCGCTTTTCAATTGGGTGCGACTCATCGTCGGGCCCTATGGTTCAGAGGGCTACGTCGATGGCGTGGGAAGTGGCGGACAAAACTACTCTAGCCGGTTCTATACTCCAACCGGGCTTGCCACTGACGGTACTTATATCTACGTCGCCGACTCAGGCAACCATACCATTCGTAGAATCACGATCGCTACCGGCGACACCACTACCGTTGCAGGCTCGCCCGGGCTCTCGGGGTTTGTCTCGGGATCCTCAAGCGTGGCACGTTTTTCAACTCCCTCTGATGTCGCTTATGACGGGGCCGGATTGCTCTATGTCACCGACACCAGCAACCATGCCATTCGAACAATCAATCTCTCAACGGGGCAAGTCTCGACCCTGGCAGGCAACGGGGTTTTTGGTTACGTGGATGACCCCGATGGAACGATAGCTCGATTCTATAATCCCATCGGAATTCACATCGCAGGAGGAAACCTTTACGTCACAGATCGAGATAATGAAAGAATCCGAATGGTGACCCCAGCCGGCGCGGTCACGACGTTTGCAGGCAGCGGGGCGACGTCTTCTGTCAACAACGCCACGGCGCTTTCATCAACATTCAACCGCCCTTGCGGCATCACAAGCGATGGGGCGAACTATTTTTACGTCACCGAACGCGACGGCCATAATGTTCGCCGAATTCCGTTCGCGGGCACGACCGTCACTACTGTGGCCGGAGGCACCGCTGCTGGGGCCGCGAACGGCATTGGAACAGCGGCGCGTTTTGATGAGCCCTGTGGCATTGAACTCAACGCTGCGCAAACAGAGCTTTATGTCGCTGACACCAACAACGCCTCGATCCGCAGGATCGTTTTAGCAACAGGAGCCGTGGATGAATTTGTGGGAACCATGGGCGTAGAGAACTACACGCTTGGCATTGGAACAGCGGCGGCCATGAGAACACCGTCAGGCTTAGTGCGTTTCGGAAATGATCTCTTCTTTTCTGATCGTAGCAACAACGTTGTATTTCAAGTAGATCTCGCGACCGCTACCATGGGCCACCTGGCAGGCCTTGAGCTACGTTTAGGATTCGTAAATGCCGCAGGTGCATCTGCCCGTTTCTCTGGGCCAAGAACAATGGTTAGCGACGGCACCTACTTGTACATCGCCGACTGCTACAACTATTCAGTCCGGAGATTGAACCTCTCGACAAGCATAATTGAAACCTATGCAGGCACCGGTGGAGCCGGAGACAACGACGCTGACGGAGTCGCGCGCACCGGCGCTCGTTTTCGCTGCCCTTATGGCCTAGCTCTTTCCAACAACAACCTCTTTGTCAGCGAACAACTTGGCAATCGGATTCGCCGAATCGACCTGACCACGGGAGCCGTCTATACCCTGGCAGGTGATATTGCTGCCGCCGCAGCTGGTACGGCAAATGGGGTGGGAACCGCCGCTCGTTTTCAAGCTCCTTTGGGAATCACAACTGACGGGACTTATGTTTACGTCGCTGATTCTGCGAACAACCGCATTCGCCGAATTGCGATAGCAGACGGCACCACGACGACCTTTGCAGGTACCGGCGGCTGCGGAGATACCGACGGAATATCAACCACCGCTCAGTTCTGCGGGCTTACTAGCGTTCAATATTCTAACGGCGCCTTGTACATCGGTGACACCACGAACAATAAGATACGCCGAGTCACCGCTGATGGGTCTGCAAACAACGGCACGACCACCACTATCGCCGGTCCTGCTCAGGGCTCTACTCAATCTGGATACGCCGATGGAGCTTCTTCAACGGCCCGCTTCTCTGTTCCGTCGGATCTCACTATCTATGATTCAACGTTATATATAGCGGATAGAAACAATCACACTGTCCGCGCACTTGATCTGAACACAAACACCGTATCTTCTTTAGCCGGCACCTATTATCTCAGGGAAGACCGCGATGGCGCGATGGAACAAGCGCTTTTTAATTCGCCCACAGCCATCATTTATGTTTCGGGCCAGGGTCTCTTTGTCGCAAACGACTATAACATCCGGCTCATCTACCAGTAGAAGAGCTCACTCCAAAACGCGTCGTGCATGAGTATCGCGCTCAAGCTCGAACCTGTTCAACACCAGCCTCATCGAGCGCGAACTTCACTCTCTTTCTTAGCTCTCTTGCCACCGACCACTTGCTGTGAGGCTCTGTCTTAGCCGAAATCTCAACCGTCATATGAGTGTGTTCAAATTTAGTTACCCCAAGCACTTCAACGCGACTACGCAACTGCATCTTCCACTTGGGATCTTCTTCAAACTCGCACGCTACTTTCTCAAGAACCTCAGACAGGCGCTTCAAGTCGACTTGGTAAGTGAAGGGAAGGTCGACGACCGCACATGCGAAATCATAGGTCATATTGCTGACGGATTTGATCTCGCCATTGGGAACGATGTGAAGAGTGCCGTCTCCATCGCGAATCGCGATCACCCGAAGCTCCATGCGTTCAACAGTGCCGCTCAAGAGGTTATTGAGTTTGATCACGTCGCCAATTCGAATTTGATCCTCAACCAGCAAGAAAAACCCTGCGATCGTGTCTTTCACAAGGCTTTGCGCTCCAAAGCCTAAAGCAACACCAGCGATCCCGGCACCGGTCAACAAAGGGGTGATGTCTAGGCCGAGCTCTCGCAAACCCATGAGGATCGCCGCTCCAAAGAGGATCACCCGCAGCGAAGTGTCGACGAGCTTCACAACCGTTTCAATGCGTTTCTCACGTTCCCGGCCATGCCCATTTTCGCGATGCGCCTTCTTGGCGAAGGCCAAGATTTGCAGGGAAATCAGATGGATCAGCTTGGCACAAACCAATACGACCGCTATGATCAGAATCACGCGAAGCCCGCGGTCGATCAATGTGTTCAGCCATGGGTAACGCGTAAGGAGAGTTGAGATTTGTTCCATAAGGTGAGTATTTTTCTAACATGTATTGCGCTTTTCAGCCAGGCCGAGGCGAATGCCGCTAGCCCACGAAAAACCGCTTTCGAACCCTGGCTTGAATTTTTAAAGAAGAATTCGATCCGCTCGCTCGACGGTTCAAGGTTAAAAGTGGGCTTGGCGCCAAAAACATCTCGCTGCCGGCATCTCGAGCACACTTTCATGGCCGAAATCGCAAGCACTGGTGAGTCGCGTTCTCGAGGATTGAGCAACCGCACTGAACTGCTTCAAGACCAGGCGATGCTCTTCACCTTCGACCCCGCTCAACACGTCAGCTTCTGGATGAAAGACACTCTGATTGCATTAGAGATTCTTTTCTTCGACGCGAAGGGTGAACTTGTCGAGCTCTATCAAATGCCTGTCGAGGCTAATCCCAAATATCCCACGAGAAACTATGCTTCAAATCAACCTATCGTCGCGGCGCTCGAAGTCTTGCCGAAAACCGTGAAGAAGGTGCCCGACCAAACCCGTATTCTCTGCGTTGAACCGCCAAATTCCACGCGCTAAACGGCGACATCCTCGAGCCAGCATTAGTAAAATCTCATTTTACGGCGCGCTCTTAGCTTCGACCGCGGCTACTGACTCGCCGAAAATCTTCACGATGTCTTGAATATCGTTTTCATCAACGCACATCGGTGGCGTGATCCGAACCACATTCCCGTACAACCCGCCTTTTCCGATCAGCAAGCCCCGGTTTCTCGCTTCTTCTAAAACCTCGAGTGTCTCTTCGGTCGCGTAAGCCTTGGTTTGCTTGTCTTTGACAAGCTCTACCCCCACCAAAAGCCCTCGCCCTCGCACATCACCCATGAGCCTTGATTTCTTTTGAAGGTCCTTTAAGCCCTCGACGAGTTTTTTACCCAAACTTGCCGCTCGAGCACGAATATCACCTTGCTCCAAGATCGCTAGGGTCTCGGCCGCTTGCAGCGTAGCCCACGGGTTGCCCGCAAAAGTATTGAAGTGAATCTTGCCCTTCATCGAATCTGCGATCTCATCTCTTGTAATCACGGCACCGATGGTCGCGCCATTGCCCAGCCCTTTTGCCATCGTGATCAAATCAGGCGTGACATCGTTGTGAAGAACGCCAAACCAGTGGTTGCCCGTGCGGCCCACACCGGTCTGAACTTCATCTGAGATATAAATGCCGCCGTACTTTTTGACGATCTCATGAACTCTGGGAAAGTATGCCTCTGGCGGCATCACGAAACCGCCCACACCTTGGATAGGCTCAATGATCATGCCCGCAATCTCGCCAGAAGTTGTCGTACGAATGGTCTCTTCAACATCAGCAGCGCACTCTAAACCGCAATTATTGGGTTTCGCCCCCCACGGACAACGGTAACAATTGGGTTGAGCCGCATGCACAACGCCCGCCAGCCCAGGACCGCCCCAACGCCAACTGTGCTGCCCCACCAACGACAAGGTGCCCGTCGTGCCGCCGTGGTAAGCATGCTTGAGCGCGACGATCTCGGTACGTTTGGTGTACTGGCGTGCAAGCAAAATGGCCAATTCGTTCGCTTCGCTGCCGCTATTGGTGAAAAAAGCCCTGTGCACGCCTTCGGGCGTCATTCCCGTCAAACGAGAAGCAAGTTCCGCCAAGGGTTCCGAAAGATAAAACACCGTGGTGTGCTGAGGTTTATCCTCATCCATCCAAGCCTTGAGCCGCTCCTTGATGCGCGGATGGTTATGCCCCACACTGACCGTGACGATGCCGCCAAAGGCGTCGAGGTAACGCTTTCCTTCCACGTCCCAGACCCATTGCATCGAAGCTTTAGCGATGTGCAAAGGTTTACGGTAATAATGCGTCACCGAAGGAAGCATCTTTTCTTTTCGAATCCGCAAGATCTCTTCTGTGCTCATGTTCATGGATTAAGATCCCTCAAACTAAAAACTTACAAGACGCCGCGGCGCATTTGGTCACGTTCGATCGCTTCAAACAAGGCGCGGAAGTTGCCTTCTCCGAACCCATTGTCGCCTTTGCGTTGGATGAACTCGAAAAAGAAAGGCCCTACCACGGGTTCAGTGAAGATCTGAAGCAAGTATCCGTTCGCAGTTCCATCCACCAAGATCCCAAGGCGCATGAGTTCTTTCATGTCCTCGCGCACGTTCGGAACTCGTTTCGGGATCTCTTCATAATAGGTTTCAGGCACCAAAAGAAATTTGAAGCCTTGGTTCACCATCTCGTCCAAACAAAGCACGATATTGCTTGTATGAAGCGCGAGATGCTGCACCCCAGGTCCTTTGAAAGTATCGATGAACTCTTGGATCTGAGATTTGTCTTCGGTGGGTTCATTGAAGGGCATAGTCACGCGGCCATTTGGATTTCGCATGGCCCGTGAAATGAGTCCCGTGCGCTCAGTGTGGATATCAAAGTACCTCACCTGGAAAAACCCGAAAAGCTCTTCGTAAAACTTGGCCCAGCGCTCAACCTGCCCCTTCTCAACATTCACCGTGACGTGATCGACAGTCTGCAAGTATCTGCCCTTCACAGTATCCAGAGGGCGCATCTCTTCAGAGAAGAAATCTTCAAATTTCGCTTTGCCTTCAAAGGAAATGAAAGAATTTCTGACATCACCATAGACCTGAATGGCCGAGAGATGTTGAACAGCGCCTTTGTTTCCACGAATGACTTCGTGAGGCTGAACGCCATTAGCGCCTTTTTGCAAAGCCACCTGATAAGCTTCGGCGGCATCACCCACGCGATATCCCAAAGTCAAAACGCCATCGCCGTGTTTTCGGTTAAAGTGATAGGCCGCGTCTTTTTCAGAGTCACTCACTGTGAGAACGATCCGAATATCGCCCTGCATGTAAAGTTTCGAGCGTCTAGTGGATTCTGTCCTTTGTCCCACGCAGGTGAATCCCATGCGCTCATAAACTTTTGACGCTTGGTTCAAGTCGCGCACCGCATATTCAATGTATTCAACGCTTAAGGTATCAATTTGTCGGTTTGCCATGACCTGCAATTTGCCTGAGGCTTTACAACAAAACAACCCCCTACTTCGTTCTGACCTGTGACCAAGGTTTGATCTGCCACTCGGTGTTGACCCGTGCAAGTTCCACGCTTCCGTCTTTGGCGAAAACAATCGTTTGAAGTTTTATTTCTTGGGTCTCCGCCGAACCTCTGAGTTCTTCGATGCCCCGAGGCGCTGATTCGGGCCACTCAACCTGAGCGATTGCCGCTGCGCGGCCCTGCTTCAAAAACTCAACATTAAGATTCTTCAGCACTAAGCGCTGACGGCTTGGATCAATGCGCTTTAAGATCAAAAGACCCGCTGCATATTCACCAACCGTCGTCAAAGCGCAAGCATGCAAGCCGCCAAGATGGTTCTTGTTCGAGCGTCTGAAAGGGATCTCAACTTCGGAATGGGCGGGGGTGAGCCTACGAATCTTCAAACCTAGAGGGCGGTTAAAGGGAATGACCTGAGGTAAAAGCAGATTAAGCAATGCCCTTGCGGGTTCGGGGCGTTTGCCTTCAAGGGCTGAGAGAACTTTGCCAAGCACATCCATTGAATTGAGCATTTTGACTCCTTGGAACGATAGCGATAGAGGTACCATTATGCAAAAAATCATCGTTTACACTATGAAATTTTGTCCGTACTGCGAATCCGCAAAACGCCTGCTGCAAATGAAGGGCTACTCATTCGAAGAAGTCGTGGTTGAAATGGATGACGAAGAGACCTGGGACAGGCTTGAAAAGCAGACAGGCTTTAAAACCATGCCCCAGATTTTCATCGGAGAAAAATTC
>JBFMCE010000137.1:0-6733 GCA_040754655.1 Bdellovibrionota bacterium
GCTTCAGCTTTTAAGATATGCACGTGCGGTGGTGAATGATCTTTGAAGTAGATGCAGAATCGAAGATGGCCAACCCTAAAGACTTCAGGCATATTATGCATGATTATACATAAAAATATGCATAGCTCAAGATCGGATTTTATCTATTAATTTCAGAGGGTTGATTAGGAATTTGTCATTGGGAGTCCGGTAATTAAAACGACGGGGTCAACCAATTGATGCTACCCACTAAGTCTCATTGGTATTGACGTGCGCATGCAGGTTCATTGACTAACTAATGAACCTGTTGCGTCTCCAAACCCTAAAACGCCTCTTTCGAACTAAAACTCCATTTAGGCGAGACGCAGTTTCCAAGCCCGAATGTAAGCCTTTTGGTGTAAGTGCCATCAATCGAAATGATGTAGATATTCTTCTGGCCCGTACGGCTACTCGTGAAGACAAGAAAGTTTCCGTCGGGCGAGAAGTGCGGGTCTTCGTTGCTGCCTTCGTTCATCGTCAAGCGATCGATTTGCCCTGAGCCATCGGCGTTGACGACCATGAGATCAAAGTTGCTTCCAAGGTCGGTGGCGTAAGCGATCTTTTTATCGGTGGGCGACCAGCTGGGAGTCGCGTTGTAACGTCCGGTGAAAGTAACTCTGGTGGCTTTCGCGGGATTTTGTTTGAGCTCAGCCACGGGCGCCCGGTAGATCATGGGTTGATTTGAGCGGGTTGAAACGAAGGTAAGCTCGCTTCCGTCTGGTGACCAGGCTGGGTCGACATCAAATCCAAACGATTTGGTAAGGCGCGTGGCTTCAAGGGAAACGGGGTTGAGAGAAAAAATCTCAGGGTTTCCGAGGAAGCTCATCGTCAACGCAATCGATTTTCCATCAGGCGAGTAGGCAGCGCCTGAGTTTATCCCTTTTCTGTTCGAGAGGAGGCGTGAGCGTCTTGAAACGAAACTATACTCGTACAAATCGGTGTTTTTGACGTTCTTCTTGTTCTTGGTGAAAAGCGAATAAGCAATCTTGCGGTTGTCAGGTGACCAAGCAGGAGCAAAGGCCAAAGTCCGGTGGCTGGTCAATTGCCGGGGGTTCGAGCCGTCGAAATCCGTCAACCAGATTTCTTTTTGGCCTGTCTTGTCGCAAACCATAGCGATCTTCGTGAAGAAGATCCCGGGCTTTCCGGTCAGTGATTCGATGATGTCGTTCGCCACCGAGTGCGCTAGCACGCGCGGTTCATTTGTTTTTGCGACATAGCGTTTGCCTAAAATCTGTTTGCCACCGAGCACGTCGTAAAGGCGCATTTCATAAGCGACGCTGTCACCAGTGATCGTGATGCCTGTTTTGATCAAGAACTCAGTTCCAATGGTCGTCCAGTCTGACATCTTGAATCCTTCAAGGGTGAGGCCGGCATCAGACTTTTCTATGAATGCGTCTGCCGATTGAAGCGTGAATAGGTTTACGAAGTTCAAATCGCTTGTGACGACCTCTTTCACCGTTCGAGCCAGTCCCTTTGAATCGCCTGAATCGACGCCGGCAGAGAGATATTTCGTGTCAGGAAAGGCGAGCACGCTTTTTTTGATGCGGGCTTTTCCGACAGGAATGTAAATCTGCCCTGCAAACGAGCTTGAGACGAAACTTACTGAAATGAGAAGGGCCAACGCTGATAAGATGGGATGGATTCGCATTTTTAAAATATAACCTCATGTGCGCCAAAAATGCATCACGTTAGTGGAAGCGCACTGCGCCGAGCCGAGCTAGCTCTAAAGAAAAACTTTAGAGCGGAAATCCCAGCGTAACGCCGCCGTCCATGACTTCGCCTGGTGGAGTTCCAAATGGCTGAGACATCCTGATCGTCTTGAGCACGTAATCATCAAATTGTTTATTGCCTGAGTTTTTGGCGAAGACGGTGTGTTTCACGTAACCCTGTCGGTCGAGGAAAATCACAACTTTGGCATCGAGGTTTTGTTGCGACAACCAAACAGGCAGGTTCCAGTTGTCACGAAGCCTGCCTTGCAGGCGGGTGAGGAAGACATTTGTCTCGCCGGTGTTTTCGCCGGTAAGGGAATCTCCCTCTGACTTCACGTTTCCTTTCGGGATCACCTTTTTCTTATGATCAGCCTTCTTGACCTCGGATTCGATCTGGGCGATCGCCTTGATGCGATCGATCGCGCTTTTCAAAAGATCGTTTGAGCCGCTGGGCTTTACTTTTTTCAGCACCATCGCGTCGCTGGCATCGGGCTCTTGCTCTGGTTTCGAAGACCTCGCGTCTTTAAGCAGCTTCTTGGCCCCTTTGCTGGCCTCGGTCAAACGCTTGTCGAGCGAGTTCATGTCGTCGAGCGTGTACTTGTTGAGGTCGCGCTTGGCGAAGTCAGGGATGTCTACGATATCAACCCGGATGCTGGGGGTGAATTTCGCGGCATCGCGCGGAAAGAGCACCCCCGTGAATACCGCCACTATGGCTAGAATCGCGTGGATCGCGATCGACATGCGGATCGCTTTCCCGAAAAATTGATTCTGCGTTTCCCTCAAACCCTTTGCCACGTCATTCCCCGGTCTTCGGAGGCTCTGTAACAAGTCCTAGTTTCGTTATGCCGGCGCGTTTCACTTCCGCCATGACTTGCGCGACAAAGCCGTAAGATACGCTTTGGTCAGCTTGGATGAAAATTTCTTTCGCCGCTTTCGTGCCGTAAATCGCGTTCAATTTCGAGTGGAGCGAGCGCAAAGGTATATCATTTTTATTTATAAGGATGCGTTTGTCGCGAGTGATCACCAAGGCCAAGGGTTCTTGCTGGTCATCCAGGGCGGAGCCGGTGGCTTTCGGCAGGTCGACTTGCACCCCTTGCTGCATCAGGGGGGCTGAGACCATGAAGACGATCAAGAGCACGAGCATCACGTCTACAAGTGGGGTGACGTTGATCTCGGCAAGGCTTGTCGGGGTTCGGCTATTGTACGAGCCTCCTCTGTCTAATCCAGTCATTGCCATGATTTATTGCGCCTTCATCAGCGAGCGTTGAACGATATTGAGGAAGTCTTGGGTAAACGTATCCATCTCGGTGGCCATCGATTTTATCTTAGCCACGAAGTAATTGTACGCCATCACCGCGGGAATGGCGGCCGCCAGCCCTGCAGCCGTGGCGATAAGGGCTTCTGAGATCCCAGGGGCCACCACTGCGAGGTTGGCATTGCCAGTGGTGCCGATTCCTTGGAAAGAGTTCATGATCCCCCAGACCGTTCCGAAAAGGCCAACGAAGGGGGTGGCGCTTCCGACGGTGGCTAGAATTCCCACGGCGATCTCAAGGTTGCTGATCTCTGAAAGGGTCGCGCGAGTCAACGCGCGTGAAACGTTTGCAAGACCATCTTGTCGCAATGCTTCAGCTTTGCCTTCAAGCTGCGAGAGTTTTTTGAGTTCTTTAAAGCCAGCTTTAAAGACGTTCGCTACCGGCGATTGCGGGTATTGTTCTACCTTTGAGAAGATCTCTTCAAGATCTTGCCCGTACCAGAACGTATTCAAGAAGGCTTGAGATTGTTTTTTCGCCGCTCTGAACGCCTTGTTCTTCATGAAAATAACGGCCCATGAGACTACGGATGCGAGCAAGAGCGAAGCCAAAACAAGTTTCACGACGAAACCTGATTGCAGAATGAGGTCAAGCGGGCCCGCGGTTGCAATGGGATTTACGGCAATGGCTCCGGTCAATAGTGCGCCAGCGATCATAGGGCGATCCTCCTAGGTCATTTTGCTCTGTTGAAATCCCCGCATCTGCTTTGTTGCCTGCCTCGTTGCTCCCGCGACAACCTTCTTTGGTTGCGCTTTGGCCGCAGCCTCATCAGGCGCCTCGCACCTGCGGGGATTTGAACAGAGCATATAGGATTCAACGGACTAAGGTCATTTCATAATAATTAATCAGACTTCAATTTTCTTCGATCGAATTTGAGGCAGGTATAAGTAGATCATGAGCAGTACGGTCAAGACAAGACCCCCTTCGGGTCCGATGGCGCCCCCGGAAAGCGTTGAGGCAAGTCCTTCATCGCTTGCGGCGCGTAACAAAAAGATGCCCGGCATGTCTTGTTGCATGAACGGCAATCCAAAAACGATGTGCACGAGCATCATGAACGTGGCTGAGAAGCTAGCCGAGGCCAGATAAGAACGCTCGGTTCTCGCTATCATCGATAAGGTGATGTTCAAGAGGACGAGGTTCATCGCTTCAATGTATCCCAGGTTGAATTGAAGAAGTTTCACTCCGAGGTAAACGGCCGAAGATACGGCGACAACCTTGATGGTGCTCATTTTTTGCGAGAGCGTCGTTTCAATCACCTGTCGAAGCATGTACTCTTCGACAAGAGTCAATGCGAACAATGCAGCGGCAAATAGCGTCGCCGTTCCAAGAGCAAGCAAAACTTCATCAAACTTCATGTAAACACCCAGATAACTCATGTACCCGCCCAGGGTGGTTCCCACGAGTAGAACAACCGTGAGGATGGCGCCGTTCAAGGCGTTGGGAAGAAAGTGGTCTTTAAGGCTTTTAAGGTTGAAGACCTCATGAAACCGCGTGCGGGTCAGCGGGTGCAACGCATGCAGTAGCGAAACGAACACGATGGCAGAGATGCCGTAAGTGAGAACCTGGTTGGCTCTCACGATGTCGCCGATTTTCTGCAAAGCAAGCGGGGAGCTGTCTGAAAGCCTGACAAAATTATAAGCGACGATTGTGATGATGAACAAGCGCACGAACCAAAAACATACGGCATAGCCCATTACAAATCCGGCGGCTCGCGCGAAGGGATGTTTCATCAGGTTCATATCAGCACAAGTGTATCACGGCCCGTCCGCTTGGGGCTAAAGGTGCATTTTTACCTAACGAACTTCGACGTTTTAATCGTCTTTTTGGGCTTTGCTCAGCTTGTAACTCAGCTCAATCATTTCAGCGTGGCACCAAACCAGGGGATTGGCCGCATGCGGCATCGGTTTTGGGCCGCGAAGCTGTTCTGGGCATAGGTCCCCTTGTCCCCAAAGCTCACGTACGACTCGTAAAAGCTTAAAAGCATTCCGCGGTTCTGATTTCAGCTCCGGCAGCGCGCGCTCTAAAGTGAGGATAGGCCATGGACCGCCGCGTCGATCGATGCCGTAGGCATCCGCAGTATAACGATGGTAAAGCGGCGCCCCTTCGATTCGAACCGAGGATTTGCTTTCAGTCGCATCGTAGATTCGCGTCGTGTTTTCGATGATCGCAGAAAGTTCGGCGCCCAACTCACCAAAGTATTTCTCTGGGTTAGGAAACCAACGCACCCACTCAAGAAACCCACCATCAAGGATTCGATACTCCTGAAGAGAGGGGCCTCCATTGGCGATCTGAAGATGGTGCCCAGCGTCAGGTTCTCCATTTTGGGCAATACGAATGAAATAAGGTTCGGAAGACAAAGGGCCTTTTCTACTGACTGTTTTTTCGAGAGCGACTTTGAGAAAACGTTTCGCGCTCTCATTGTCTCCGATGCGGCTCATTGCAGCCGCCATCACAGCGAGAGTGTTTGGCGAAAAACCACTTGCTTCTTCCCAGCGCTCTTGGCCGGTTCTTCCAGAACTCGAACGAACTCGCTCGATTCTTCGTTTGATGAACGCCTGCAGATGGTCGGGAATTTCAACCCCAGCCCTGGTGAGCTCGTGCGCAAGCAATATCGGAAAGGCTTCTTGGTCCATCTGCTCGCCAGTCCAAAAAGGCCGACCGTTGACCCAAGTGTTTTGAGCCATCCGGCCGTCGTGTTCCATGATCGACATGAAAGCAAGTATCTGAAGAGCTGAGCGCACATCACCAAGGCGCAAGAGTGCGATTGCAGATTTGAACAAGTCACGTGGCCAGACGAGGTGGTATCCGCCTGTGTTTTTACCGTCTTGGTGGCCGCGTCCCGCCGGTAAGTCTGGAATCGAGAGGCTCGCTATGATAGCGCCGGGATAGGTTTTGTCTTCATGGGCTTTGATGACAGCGGCGTTCCAAAGCAGGTCTTCACGAAGTTTTGAAGGAAGTCTTTCAAGCCAGGGCGCCTTGCCCAGCCTTTTCAAATAAGAGCGCCATCCCGAATCATAGGTACGCCGCAATTCATTGAAGTTTACTTTTAAGCTTGCAGCTGCGGCTTGAGCGGCGCGTTCCGGCGAGGGACCAAATCCGATGGCGACCTCAAACTCACGTTTCACGTCAAGTTCAGCGGTGTAAGCCAGATTTGCTGGGCCTTTGGCCTCAGCAGAATTTACAAGCCGGCCGTGTTTTGCGAGGTCTTGCCACCCATCCGACTCACCCACGATACCTACCGAGCTTCGGAGTGTTTTCGCAGTGACAATCAAAGCTTGTGCGACATGTTCGGTTTCTTCATCCCAAGCAAGAAATATCCGCCCGAATTGCTCATGGTTCGTTGCGCGCCCATGATCGTGGTCACCGTCGTTGTCGGCGGTTGGTTTGTGAAGCACGTATACTTTCGCTTCCTCTGGTAAAGCAATGAAACGGTATTTGATGCGCAAAACAGGGCGTACAGGATCAGTGACGATTTCCTTGATGAATTCAATTTTTCTATTTCCTTCGCCAAAACGAGAGCGAATGACGGGCCGGGGAACGCCCCGAGGATGCTCGACGGCGTGTTTGAAGTCTTTTTTCTCTTCGAGAAATTTTATGCCAGGCACGTGGGAGAACAAGAGTTGGTGGTCGCCGATTTGCGCTTGGTCTATGCGCGGGAAATAAACTTCATTGAGGATGCCTTGACCCACTGTGAAC
>JBFMCE010000138.1:0-6424 GCA_040754655.1 Bdellovibrionota bacterium
GGAAAATGCATTTTGGCGTACCTTGATGACTCCGTTCACAGGCACGATCTGGGCTAAAAAGTTCTCAGAGCAAAATTTCGCAAAAATACGGCCTGGAATGCCTCGAGCAGAAGTTGAAGCTCTTTTAGGCTCCCCTCTTCGAAAGGACTGTTCTGAAAAGGGTTGTATGTGGGTCTACTCAAATCAAGACACTGGTACGGCTGACTACGATCGCAGATGGGTTGTCACGGATCCAACAGGCCGGGTTACCGAAGTCCGACATGAGTTTTACATCGATTAGCTTCTTACTTTCGTTGATTTGGAAGCTTTTTGCCGTACAAACGCTTCGCTTGCTCCTATGCGGATTGCAGTTTCCGCAGTTGATCGAAAATGTTTTAAAAGTCCGCCTAACTCGCTAACATCTAAAATCTTCGGCTCCGGCCACGCCTCAAACTCCACGACCAGCACCACATCGTTAAATCGACTTAACCGTTCGTCTACTTTCCAACCCTGCGCACCACTCAAGCACAAACTCGACTTCAAAATCTGCCCTAAGAAAAAGCCTGTGCCTGCACAGCTCTGGCGCTCTTGGTCGTGCAAATGGACCAGACATAAAGACCACCCTCAACAAGAGCAAAGAAAAAAGCACCAGCTGCCGTCGCGTGACCCTGCAAAGAAATCCATGTGGGCAAGGCGTCCGGCCTCAAAGCTTCGAGAGTCGTAGGCTGGTCCTTAAAATCCCAAAACAAGATGAAATAGGCCATGGTGATGGTACCCACAATAAATGTACCCAAAATATGAACCAGGTACTCACCTCTAGGTAGACCACCTAGCGGGGCACGGCTCTTGGATTCCATCAAAACATCTACTACGCTGTTGATCAGATCAAGGACGAGAAGAAATCCTACAAAGTAAAACCATCCGCCCTTGGGAGTATACCTTACAAAAATAAAGACTCCGATCCCCATGATGAGATCCCTTGCCAGGTGAGTGATCATTTCACCGCGCGCTGAGGGTTGTTTGTAGAGCTTAAACTTGTAAAGGTGGTAATAAATCATATCGACCCCGCCAACGACAGCGGCGACACTCAAAAGAACTAGTGGCAGTGTGTTGGGCACATCAAAATTTAACATCGATTCTCCTCTTCTAACTTTTAGGCAGCCTTCAAGAAAATGCCAAATTGCTCTCTGACTTCGTCTAGCGGCATGTCCATATAAAGATGCCAATCGCATCCGAATAATTTTTTTGCCTTTTTGCCTAGATTCCAGCCATCGGCAATTGCTTGAAACCTGCGATCTTTTTCTTCATAAGAGTAAATAGCTGTGTTGATGAAGAGCGCCGCTAGTACAAACAGCGGCAGATAAGATCGGGTTTGAGCAAGATAAAATGCCTGCAGCCCTAGTTCACCCGGCGTATCGGTATCAAATCCTGTCACTACGTGCCAAAGATCATGAGTTTCATAAAAATGAGAAATGATCCAATCCATGTCAGTTTTGATCTTAAAACCAGGAAAACTTGTCTGAGAAAGATTTCTAGCAACCATGAATCTTCCATAAGCCCCGCCTAAGGTGGTTTCCGGTTTCTCTTTTAGTTGAATGAGATCAAGAGAGCCAATACTAGGCCTGAGACTCAGCGCCTCTCGCCCTTGAGGGTGCTTTTTTACATCTTCGACTATGGCCTTGAATTCTTTCTCGGTTTTTAATTTTTCAAGAAGATCGACAATCTTAATCACGCGATCGAGCTCTTCTGGTTTTTTAATCAGACTTCCGATCGCCACAACTAGTTTAACTACAGGAACTGGGTTTCTCATAAAAAATGCACCTTTCGTCCTTATAGAACATATGTTTTATATATAGAACAAATGTTCTACACTTGCAAGAGGTGTTACGTTTGGATTAGATTGCTCAACAAAGGAAACGCTCTTGCACGAACAAATGCCAGAAAATGTTAAAAAATTCGGTTCCTCTCGCGAACGTCTCATTTGGGCGGCGAAAAAACTTTTTGCTCAAAAAGGATTTAAAGGAGCTACAGTCAGGGAAATTGCCTCTCTTGCTGACATTCGCGAAAGCCAGATCAACCATCATTTTGGGAGTAAAGAAGGTTTGCTTCAGGCTTGTTTGGAAGGGCTTGAAGATACGCGGTTAAAACACGTCGAGAAATATCTTTCTAAACCTTGCCATTCGACAGCCGACTTTAGATCAAGACTTGAATACCTTGTGAATGAACTCATGGATGCGCATCTTCATCTTTATGATGAGATGAAGATTCTTTACTTCATTGAAATGACTGACTCAGAATTCCCTCAAGAATTTCAGAAAAAGTGGTTTCTCCTTTTCACCGAGATCGCAAAGTTCATTGAAGCGTCCAAAAAAACAGGCGTCGTGCGCAAAAATGTCGACAGCAGGTTCTTCGTTGAACTGGTCTATAATAGTTTGTCCTACTCGATGCTCTTCTTTCGGCATCTTAAGAAAAGAAGCGGCGTTGATTTGTTCAAAGCAGACGATCGCCAAGCATATGTTCAAAAGCACCTTGATCTCTTGCTCCCCAGCGTTTGCCGCTCCTAACCCCTAAAATTTAAACCACAAGTTCTCGGGCTTGACTCGCACCAATACTTCCATTATTCTAGAAATATGGAACTATATGAAGTCACTGAAGCCTTCTCATCGCTCTCGCAAGAAACCAGGCTCAAGGTTTTTAAGCTTTTGATTGAATACGGAAGAGATGGCGTAATCCCGGGGAAGATAGCAGCCGAACTGAAAATCCCAGACAACACCCTTTCCTTTCATCTTTCCCATATGAGCAAGGCGGGGCTCGTGACCTCAAAGAAAAATGGGCGCTCGATCACTTATTACGCCAACACGAAACTCATCGAAGGCCTGATCGATTATCTGCAAATGAATTGCTGTGCCCGAGAAGTGTCCAAAACCAACAGAAACCCCTGTAACGAAAGGAAGTGCTAAATCATGAAACGTTTTCATATACATGTCGGAGTCACTGATCTCGAAAAATCAGTTCAGTTCTATTCATCCCTCTTTGGCCAAAAACCGACGAAACTCAAGGAAGACTACGCGAAATGGATGCTCGAAGACCCGAGACTCAACTTCGCCATCTCAACAAAAGTAGGCGGAAAAGGCGTGGACCACGTCGGAGTGCAGGTTGAAAACGCATCTGAGCTTGCCGAAATCACTGAAAGGCTAAAAAATGCGGACCTGGGTGTTTACGACGAGGGCGAAACCACTTGCTGCTATTCGCAATCTAACAAAGCATGGGTGGAAGATCCCTCGGGCCTAGCGTGGGAAGCTTATCAAAACATGGCGGATGCGGAAGTCTACAGCGAAAAGAAAAAGGAAGACGAGTCCGCATGCTGTGTTTCAGATGAGCAACAGCAAACCAGTTGCTGCGGATAATAAGGAGTCGCCGTGAAAATCCTGTTCCTGTGCGTCGCAAACTCGGCGCGGAGTCAGTTGGCGGAAGGGCTTGCTCGTCAGGCCCTTCCCGACGCCGAGATACAGAGCGCCGGCTCTCAACCAGGCAAACTCAATCCTTACGCCGTCAAAGCAATGAAAGAAGTGGGCATCGACATTTCCAGCCATTATTCAAAGTCAGTCGATGGCCTCTCGCCCGATTTTCTAGCAGGGCTCGACTACGTCATCACTCTTTGCGCGGAAGAGGTTTGTCCGGTGCTCGCATCAAAAGCAAAGAAGCTGCGTTGGCCGCTTCCTGATCCAGCGACAAAAGAAAGTATGGCTGAAAATGAGATGCTCAATCGCTTCCGATCAGCAAGAGACGCAATTTCTGAAAAACTAAAACTCTTCAAAGCAGATCTCCAATGAACGTTCCCAAAATAATTATCGCCGAGCGGCATTGCATCCAATGGGCTTTTCGTATTTATCATTGCGCAGCTCTTTGGCGCTCTTGCCGCTTTTTTTCTGATGCGGAAGTTCAACCGATAAGTTTGGCACTGCAGAAACCCTCTTCGCGCTTTGCCTTTAGACGAATTCGAAAACCAAAAGTAGCGTCGGCAACAAAGAATTGAAAAAAAACGGTTCGCTTCTTTCAATCGGTTTGTTTGTAAAACTTCGATTCCTTCAAATGCTTGTAATCATCTTCAGTAGCAACCTCCGGATTGATCCATTCAATCACGGCGGCGAATCCCAGGCTCTCGGGGTCATGGCGCAAGTAGCCTGGCACCACCCTTAAGACATGAAAGCCGCGTTTGAGCTGAAAGCTTAGCGTCGGGTCACTCAACTTGCCATCAATGACAGCGAGAACATACTCGTCAGCCGTCATTTTCGAAGCATGTTGATGGTAACCCCTCAAGCGCGCACCGGCTCGAATCCTAAGCAGGCCCAAACGGCGCGCCAGGTCCTCACGCGCTTGATAGATCTGACGTCCCACTCCGGTCCGTTGGCAGTCGGGGTGCACCATGATCTCGGCTCCGTAGAGCGTTCTACCCTTTGCCGGATCGTGATTCGTAAACATTCCGTGATCGGTAAAATCACGCCAGGGCGTTTCCCAGTCGTAGTCGTCCCAAAACACGATCAGACTTAACGCCGCTCCTACGATCTTTCGCGTTTGGTTTGAAATGGCGACCAACTGCCCCTCAGGAAAAACTCGCTGGTGCGAAGTGAGTTGCCCCATCGACCACGTCGGGCTCTGCGGATAGACCGCCTTGCAAATCTCGATGATAGCCGGGATATCATTCAATTCTGCCCGTCGAACGGAATAAATCCCTCTTGTAGTTGAACTCATACCGTTACCAGGTCAACCTCAGCGGTGAATTCGGCTGTTTTTTGGCTGTCTAGCAGTGGCAAGACCGTTCCTGACGCGCGAGTCTCGGCGATAAGTCGAAGGTTGAGCTCGCCGATCACCATCGTTTCTTGGTTCGGGATCCCCTCTGCAAGAATACCGTCCCGCGAAAAAGCGAAGTCACTCGGAGTCAAAATCGAAGCCTGGCCATAATTCAATGAAACGGCTGGGACCATGGGAAGAGACCCCACCGTTGACGACTGAATGACGTACATCTGGTTTTCGATGGCACGAGCGTGTGCACACATCCTCACTCGCAAAAACCCTTGGCGATCATCGGTGCAACTCGGGACAATGAGGATCGAGGCTCCGGCCCGAGCTGCCGTACGAGCAATCTCGGGAAACTCTACGTCATAACAAACAGCAATCACGATCTTGCCAAAATCAGTATCGAAAATCTTGAGCCTTCGGCCCGAGGTAACAATCCACTCTTCTTTCTCAAAGCGAGTCATGTGGAGCTTGTCCTGAATCCCCACCGCCCCGGCCGAACTGATGAAATGACACCGGTTCATAACCATCTTGGACGCCGAATCCTCAACCGGTATCGTACCCGCGACAATGTGCAACCCATACTTCTTAGCTAGATCGGCCATCATCTCGACAAACCGCGGGGCCTGTTTCGCAAGGTCGCGAACCTGGTCGCGTATCGGTCGCTTGATATTTCCAAGGGTGAGCAACTGAACGGTGAAATACTCCGGGAAAACCACGAGATGGCACTTGTAGTCTGCCGCGGTTTGAACCAGTCCAGCTACTTGATCGTAAAATTGCTCGAACGTCGCCACTGGCCTGATAAAATATTGCAGTGAAGCTACTCTGATTCGGTCGAATTTTTCCATATTGATTCTCACTATACATCGGACTCGTTGGGTTGTCTCTATCGAGAACACCCACGGTTCTTGGGCGAATTGACTGGTCGTTCGTTAGATCGATCGGCGGCAAAATTTGCCTCAAGTTTGTCATGAAAAATGACGATTTTTGAAATGGATGAGTAAAACCACGCTTCACACCTTCACAAGAGCGCACTTCACGATTGCCCTTTTTGCGGTGCTCTTTCACCTGTTCTGTTTTTGTTGTGCTTCGGCACATGAGAATGCGCCAGCCCTTGCCCCGCCTACCCGAAACAAACCAGCGCTTTGCCCAACCAAAGTGGCAAGCGCCTTGCTTCGAAACGTTGAAAAAAGACCTTTTCCGCGCGACCCTTTGAATCCTAGTGGTATGGGTTATCAGCTTGTTCTTCACAAACTCTTCACAAAACATCCAGAACTGAAAAAGAAACCCTTTTACAAGATGATCCAGTGGCTCAGCACGCGAGGAGAAGATGGAAGGACAAGGCTTGCAAGCCCCACCTGGCAGTTCTTTCTTGACCGTTGGTTGGTGAGTGGCCACGGGTACACGAATCTGAAAGATCTCGCCTATTTTCTAAATTCGCATTGGGAAAGTTTGAGTCCCCAGCAGAAGATTGAAGCGCTAAAACCTCTTGAAGAAGCCATCAACAAGAGCCCAGTCTTAAGAGCGCGTTGCAAAATTGACTGGTTTTTCGATTTCGCCGGTCAACGTGTAACGGCTTTTTTGCCAATTTTCCATGTTATTGCTCGCCCATGGCAAAGCCTCTTGTGTCTGACGAACTATGGCATCG
>JBFMCE010000139.1:0-6317 GCA_040754655.1 Bdellovibrionota bacterium
GTCTTGACGGGGTAGGTGGACGATTTACACCACGACGCACAGGTTTATGAATTGGAACGAGCGTGTGTGTTCGCATGCGTTTTTTCCCCTTACGTTTGCCGATTTGAAGCCCGAGTTCGCGGTAAACGCGTCCGATGCGTTTGTGGTTGTCAGTGATTCCCATGACTGTCCGTAGGTACCAGACGATCCGTGGCCGCCCCCAGCGTGTCTTTAATGACGTGGCTTCGCGAATTTTGAGTTTGAGCTCCTCGTCAGAGCGCACTCGCTTCGATTTGTAATAACGCGTTGATTCGTAAAGCCCCACAAGTCTGCAGGCGCATTTAACGCTTAACTCGTACTTCAATGTCATATGCGACTGAGCTGCCCGCTTGGCTTGGGGGCTCACCAGTTTTTTGACATCACATCCTTACACGCAATGAGCTCAACAGCCTGTTGCGCAACAATACGCTCGAGCTTTGCAATTTTATCTTCGAGTTGTTTTACTTTGCGCACATCGGATGCCTGCATGTTGCTGTACTTGCGACACCAAGTTGAAATTGTTTTTGCGCTCAGGCCTTGTCGTCTGGCCAGTTCGGTTTGAGTAACTCCGGCGCGATACTCGCCGACAATTTGTGCAATTTGTTCTTCTGAAAATCGTGACCGTCTCATGGAGACCTCCTGATAAAAATTATTCCTCATGTCAGGAAGTTTGAAACACTACAGTTTCTGGGGCCAAGACCGCGGCACACCTGCCAAAGAAGTCCGGACCAAAAAATGACTGTCGCGATGCGGTTCACTTAGCCATCCAGCTGCGAGCTGGTAACTTGACGCAAGTCTTCCATGAAGACAGCGAACTCATGAATCTGAGAACTATCGTAAGCTACTACGAGAGCACGGCGATTAGGCTTGGCTATCTTAAGCAGGCCTTCAAAGCAGTTCTCAGATCTGAGGGCATCTCTTCGCAGTCGAGCTGGATGACCTCTCGAAATGAGAAAAAATGGCACGAGATCAAAAATCCCGCTAGACAACTGGTGGCGCAGAGAATCTTTGAAGAGATGTTTGAGTTAGAAATCCGAAAAAAGAAGTACTATCAAGAGTTCAAAGAAAATAAATTCAATTTACCCGTAATCAAAAATCTCTGCTCTATCCCTGGAGTGGGTCCGGCTCGGGCTCATGCAATAGCCGCCTATATCTCGACGGGACACAGATTCGAGAACAAGCATAAACTTTGGTCCTATGCGAAACTGATTCGCCATCACGATGAGAGCGACGGATATATTCTACGAACACGGACGCCTCATGGGCGTAGCGAACTGAAGTGCGCGTTTATGGGGGCAGCGCAAAAGGTTATAGTCTCTCCCGCACAAACAGGGCTAAAGGCGTATTATACATATCTTCTCGAAACCAAGGGACTCGACAAAAGAGAGGCAAACAAGGCTTTAGCGAGAAAAATCGCCGCGATATCTCTGGTGATTATGAAAAAAGGAACAAAATACAATGACTCAATAGTTCGAGATTCTTTTAAAGAATAGTTCTCCCGAAGAATTTTCTACTGGATTAGAGAGTTCTTTGGGATTGGAGAAAAGGACCAGACTCGCTCATGGCCGTAGTCTCTTCACGGGTGTCACTTGATGACGGTTGCTAAAGAGACTGTGAAGCAGGAAGGCCCATATTGTCGCCGACTGTCCATCTCCAGCTTAAATCCAATATTGTCATGGCACACTTGAGGCCCAGACAGACGAATGAAAGTGAACTCACTAAAGTAAGACAAAAACTTTAAGGGCTCCTTGATCCGCTAGAGTTTAGTATTCGACGTAAATCCGTTCAAATTAGCTGCAGGGCGAAAGAGCTCAGGGGAAACTGTTACTTTTCTCTTGCTGTTTTTTACAGACAAGCGAGTTTCAGTCAACATTCAAGCGAGAGCAAGCCGCGGGCTTTATAACGGCGGGCCGGTTCCTTTGGGCTATAAGCTCATTCCTGAAAAGCATGGCTACCTGGCTATCGAAGAGGACCAAGCCCAAATTGTGAGAACCGCGTTCCAAGCGTTTCTGAAAGAAGGGAGCATTTCGTTAGCTGCCAAGTGGCTCAACGCGAATGGCTATCGGTACAAAAGACAAATGGAGGGTGGCGGAACTGCACCTCGGCTTGGGCATTTTACGGCGACCAATCTGCACTATATTTTAAGAAATCCATCCTACGCTGGGATCAAAGTCTACCGAGATCACGGTGAGGAAAAAGAAGCAAAAGCGGTTTGGGAGGCGATTATTGATCCTGACACCTTCCAAAGAGTTCAGTCGCAGTTGACCAAGAACTATCGAAGAAAACGCCCTCATACGGAAACCCGCTATCCCTTTCTGATCGCGGGAATAGCATATGCCGCCTCGTCCCTCGGATAGTTGAATTTGTCAGCTGAGTGGCTCGAGGTTTTTCACGCGGCAGTGACCTTGTTGTCAACGACTTCGTGAGTACAAAGTTTCTGCAGTTTTTCTTTCAGGGAGAAAAGGCCCCGATGCCCTTTGACTCGCCTCATGCGTTTTTCAGCATGAAGTGCCATCATGGCGTACCAGGGCTGAAAGTGCATCGAATCGCGCCAACGTTTGACCCTGCGCATATCTTCCTCGGTGATCGAGTTCACTGACTCAATCGGATTTGTTGTTGAGAATACCCGTTTAAGCTCGCTGCTCAAGCCAAGCGAGTGTAGTCGTAACAAGTCATCTTTGGCCTCCTGGAAGGATTTCAGCGCCGACGCATTTGCCCGCTTGAGAACGCCCTCAAGTGAGGTCGCGTGAGCTCTGGCCTCGACCCCGTCTTTGGCGTCTCGCATAGCCCAAAACAGGCTCTTGGACTCAACCTTGAGCCTCTCGTCTTTACCGTCTAGAGCGTCGTCGATGTTATTCCACTTGTGCAGATGGCATCGAAGCTTGACGGCCGCTCGTCTCTTCTCATCGGAGACGTTGTATTTTCGCTCTAACGCCGAGTTCAGTCCGCTGCCGCCGTCGACGATGAAGAGCAGCCCAAAGCTCGGCAGTCCGCGCCGCTCAAGTTCGCTCAAAAGCTCAAGGCAGGCGTTGGCGTTCTCGGTGTCAGCTTGGAAGACTCCCAGCACATACTTCTTTCCGCTGGTCGACACGCCGAGTGCGACGACCACGCCGTACTTACTGAAGCGTTTTCCGTCGATGAACACGGTTACGATGTCCAGGGGTTTTAAATCCCTCTGAGAAAGCTCCAGGAATTTCTTCTCAGTAGAGCGAACCCAAGAGCGCGAGACTTGGCTTTTGCTAAAGCCAAAACTCGACGCAATTTGTGGCAGCCCCTGCTTGTAGTCTCGCTGGCTAACTCGCTTCAAGCCTTCGTTGAAGACAGCCCGGTCAAAGGTTGAGCTGTCTTGGAACCTAGCGTAGGTTTGCAACACCTGCTCGCCCTCGGGCCCGCGAACCCGGCCTTTCTCGATGGCCACCTTTTGGTTGCCCATATAGATCGACCCCGCCTGTGGGCTCCAACGCGAAAACGCGTGCTCGGTGTGGCGCCCCTTGGGCCCGCACAGCATCTCGATTTCTTCCTCCATCCGGCGATAGAATTCTTTGACGTTAGTCGGCAATAACAGCGAAAGAATCATGTGCTCCGAATTGACCGCTGTGCCGTCGGGCATGTGCCACTGGTCAGCATTGGCCTGCTCGACAGTGACTCGCGTCAGTTTCTTTCGTTTGCCTTTTGGTAAGAGAGTTTTTACGTTGCTCAAGAGTGGTTCCCTTCTACCGGGCGCTAACCCGGCGGTTGTTGCTTTGTGTCGTGCTGACAAAAAGCGTGAACCACTCAACTTCAAATTTCAACTAGGCCAGGGAAAAGGCGTAACATATTGCGGGAAATGTGGAGAGCGCTTGTCGGGAAAATCCGCGCACGGGAAAGCAGGGAAGATTCCTTATTATGAACACGCTTGGAGCACGAAGCGCCAATCTTGTCTGGTGGAAAAGGTTTTTCACTGTGACCCTAGGCGAATTCTAGCCAAGCGCATAGAACCTAGAATTTGGGAAGAAGTCGAAAAACTTCTGACCGATTCCAAGGCGGCAGAACTATTGCTCAGAGAAGCTCGTGAGGCCCAGACCAAGAAAAAAGGAGTCTCCGAACTTGATCGCGTGAAGGCCAAACTTTATGGACTCGCTCGCCAAATCGACGCGCTCGCAGAGCGCATCGCGCAGCTCCCCAAGTCACTTTCACCCGAGCCTTTTTACAAACAAATGGAAAAGCTACAGGTAGCCAAGAAGCAAGAGGAGGAAAGGCGACAAGCTTTGGAGAGGCAGGAGGGCAAAAGCTCCGACGAACCCGTCGCGATTGCTAGCTACCAACTCTTCTTGGACTGCCTCAAGAAAATGGCAGACGACCCAAGAGGACAAGAACTGAAATCTCAAATCGTTCAACTGCTCATCGAAAAAGTGGAGATCTTCCCAACCACTTTTAAGATTCATTTCTTAGTGGGAAGAGACTATATCGAAGGGGAACTGGCTTCGGCCAGTTCCCCACTTTTTTTGTGTCCAAAATCTGCGACCGAGACAGACCCCGACCTCAGGACGCACGAAGGCCCGAGGAATTTTTCCCCAAGCCGAAAATCAATTTTTAAAAACTTTTGTTCGAAAGGTGTTGACAATGGCGCACCCGGAAGGATTCGAACCTCCGACCCTCTGGTCCGAAGCCAGATGCTCTATCCAGCTGAGCTACGGGTGCGCAAATGGGCATTCTCTTTTTAAAAAGATCGAAGGCCCCTTTATAAATCAAATTTCCCCTAGAATCCAACCCTGAATTGAAAGCCCCGTATAAAGCTCTGGCCAGGCTCAATCTTTGATCACCGAGGGTTCTATGCGATACGAAAAAATCTGTCGCGCGTTCACTTCATACGCACGATCACCCATCAAAAAAGTGACCGATTCGATCACTCCACCGAGCTTTACGATCTTGCCCTGAAGCCCTTGCATGTATTTTAACAATGAAACGCGCTCTGTCTCGGAAAGTCGAGTTCGCTGTGGGGCGATTACGATACGACTTGGAACGAGCTCCTTTGAACCAATGCCTAATACCCGCATGCTCGATGCGAAAGCCTCTATCCACGCAGCATCAACTACGTGCTCATTTTTCAAGAACACCCAGGCCCAATCCTCGGGATGCCTAAAATCTTTTATTCCTTCGATTGCCCGGTCGGACGCGTGATTATGGATGGAATGCGGGTTTTTCAGTGAAACATTCGCGCGCCGTTTGCCACTTTTCCCATAAACAACCATGTCAAACCCTGGAACATTCAAATCCTGCACACGGTTTAAAAGAAGAACCGACTCTTGCGCCCGCATGTGTCGGGCAAGGGCATACTGCGCAGTAGCGCTAAGCTCAAAGGCAAAGACTGGAACTTCGGGGTTATCGGTATATGTTCGCTGCTCGTCTTCAATTGTCTTGGCCGCATTCACCAGCGATTTCAAATCAAAACGGGGGCCGACACCAAGATCTTTAGGCAACTGTGTTGTAATCAAAAGTCCCGGCGCCGAAGAGACCTGAATCGTCTCTGGAAAAGAACTCACTTTTGAAAGCCTAAGGAGAAGCTCGCAGGTCTCAGCACGATAAATGGCGGTCAGCCTAGTGATCGACTTATTTCGAGCCATTTTATAGAGCTTTCGCAGGCTCAAAAGCCTTTGAATGTCTTTTGGAGAAGCGCTTTGGTCAGAGGCATATGTGGTCAAGCAAAGGCTAGAAGAAACAAAAAACGCGGCTATTCCTATCCAAAAGTCATTTACCGCACTTAAACCGCTTCTTCGCATGAACGCTACAGTCGCAAATATTGATGCATATAGTCAACTAAACTTTATGTGGTTTCGCCCTTGAAAAAGGAGCCGAGTTTAAAAATAACTCGGCAAGATCATTTCTTGCCAAAGCTCACTGGAAATACTGCGTCCGCCGCTCAATCGCAGCATGGGTATCGTCCCATCGGATTTTCTCCGGCAGGCCTCTGGAGCCGCTGAGAAACCAAGGCTCTCATAAAGGCGGGGAGAAATATCGGAATGCACGAAAAAAGCATCCACGCCTTCCTCTTCAAGCTCCTGCATCAATAAGCTCAATAAAAGAGTCGCATACCCCTGATGCCTTAGCGACGCCACCGTCGCCAAACTGCCTATACCGACGGCTCTTTCACCTACCACTCCGCCAAAGCTTGAAAGAGGGTAGACGATGCAAGACGAGAGCAGGCGGTCAAAATCATCGACCAAAATATAAAATTGACCCTGTTTATACTTATAAGAAGCCAAACACGAATCCAGATACATCTCGATGGGTAGGCCAGCGCCCCATGCGTCGTACCCCAT
>JBFMCE010000140.1:0-6273 GCA_040754655.1 Bdellovibrionota bacterium
TTGAAAGGGGCCTCGCAGCACTACGAGGCGGTCAAAAGGCTTTTGGCGAAAGATCAAAGCCATCCGAAGTTCAAAGAGGCCGAGATGAGAAGCCAAGAGCTTGAGAAGCGAGCCAAAGAGATGGAGAGAAACTAGAATGGCTCACTTAAAAGTCATCAAAGGCGGCGTTGAGGTTCAGAACATCGACCTTGCTCGATATGAAAAGCCCGAATTGCTCCTGGGGCGATCGCCCGAAGCCGACGTCGTCTTAGATGACCGAGCCGTGGGCCGAGAACACGCCATCTTGGTTGTGAATCAGCGAGGTTTTTCGATTCAGAAGAAAAGCAAGTTCGGCAAGATGCTCATCAACGGCATCGAGTCAGCCGAATCTGTTTTGAAGCCCGGCGACGTGATCGCTATCGCTGATTATCAGGTGGTGGTTGAAGAAAAATCACGCCAGACTCAGGCCAAGGTAGAACAGGCCTTGGCTTCTGAGAACCAGATGTTTGGCGGCAGCGAGGCTTTGGTGGCGGAACTTCCTCCGTTGGCTGAGAGCCAGACCAGTGAGATCAATCTCGCGGAGCGTCCTGAGACGCGTGACGTGGTCACCGAACCGCCAAAAGAAGCCACACCGCCAGCTGCAGAATCCGAGAGCCAAACGCGAGCGAACGCAGCCATCGCGACCGAAGCAAGGCTCGAAGAACAAATGGCTCAGTTCGAGGGGAGCTTGCAGATCGACCGCCCGAATGCCGGAGGGCCAGAGGCCGTAGGTTTTGATCAAGGAACAGACAAAACAGCGATCCTTTCGCAAAACAAAGTAGTGGCGAAACTTGCTTTCAAGGCTGGCGAAGCGAATGTGCAAGAGTACGAGCTGAGCAAAGATGAAGTTTCAGTCGGAAGGGCCTCTGGATGCGACATCATCATTGGCGACAAGAAGTCGAGTCGAAAACACCTCGTCCTGCAGAAGGTCGGGGCCGTCTATATCGCGAAGGATCAAGGCTCAGCCAATGGAAGCTATGTAAACGGGAACAAAATCACCCAGCAAGAGTTGGCAAGCGGTGACGTCTTGAGGATTGGTTCCACTGAATTCACGTTTCAAGCGCTTGACCAAGAGTATTTCGACAAACAAAGCCAGTTCTTGTCGACCCAAGAAGTGCAAGCGGCCGAGCCGGCCGATGAAGTCGTTATGGATGGTGCTGGGCCTTCCCAGGCTGTGCAAGGATTTGCGAATGCCCCTGATCCTGACGTCGTGCCCGGCGGGGTCGCTGGATTTACGGCTAGAGGGGTTCCCCTGGCGACGTTGCAGCAGAACGCGGCAGCCGTTTCGGGTTTCGTAGGAATCGGCACCCCGGTCAACAGGGGAAAACAATCTCTCGTTGAGAAGTTCAAGCAATTGCCCATGGTTCGCAAGCTTCTGATCGTCGCCGCGATCGTGGCAGGCGTGGGCATCTTGAGTTTTGAGGAAGAGGCGCCAAAGAACGCCCAAAATGCAAAACAAGCCGTCGATTCGGTCGACGCCGCTTTCAATGCCCTGCCGCAAGAGAAGAGACAATTCGTGATCAATACTTACGATTTAGCAGTGAGCCTTTATAAGAACCAAGAATTTGAACGGGCGAAACATGAGATCAACCGAGTCCTTGAAATCCTGCCTGGGGGGTACAAAGACGCGAAAGACATCAAGGCCTATGCCGAGAAATCAATCCGCATCTTGGGAGCTAAAGAGGAAGAAAAGCGCCGCAAAGAGGCGGAAGAAAAACTTCGCTCTGAGGTCGATGCGCTTGTGAAGCAAGCGGAGGCTCTCGTGGAAAAGGGCAAATTCGATGAAGCGAAGCAGCTTTTTTCACAAGTCCTTGAACGAGATCCCGAAAATCCTACGATCCTAAGGCTTCGAGCGCAGATCGAAGAGGTCGAACAACGCGCGCGCGCGGTCGCCGAGTCTGAGCGCGAGCGTTCCTTGAAGAGAAAAGCGCTTTTGGATCTTCTGGCCGAAGGAAGGGCTTTGGTGAAAGCGGGCAAGTACTACGAAGCTATCGACCGGATGCAAGATGCGCCTGCAGTCTATGCGGGTGACGCGAAACTGTTGGGTCAGGCGAAAGTCATTATTTCACAGGCCCTAAGCGCGCTTCACAGTCGAACGCAGCCTTATCTCAGCGCAGGAAGAACCGCTTTCGATGAGCAAGACTACCCACGGGCCAGGGATGAGTATCTGGCGGCGCTTAAGGTCGACTACAAAAACAGCGAGGCAAAATCACAGCTGGCGAAGATACGCGACATTTTGCACGAGCGTTCCAAGAAGATCTACACTGAGGCGGTCATACTCGAAGCCGTGAGCGATTTCGAGGCCGCCCGCGCGAAGTTCAAGAAATGTCTTGAGCACGCCATGCCAGACGATATCTACCACGGCAGGTGCTCTAGAAAATACAAACGGTTTGAGTACTTTGATCGCGGAATCGCGTCTGGTTCTGACCTGGAGACATCGGCGGCGGGTGCAGGTGATCCTGAAAAACCAAAGTTCCCGGCGGTCATCGAGCTTGAGCCAGCGGCACTTCCAGAAGGAGAGGCACCTTGAAGACTCAACAATCCAATATTGTTCGCGCATACGGGGCGGTGAGCGACCCGGGTCCAAACCGTGAGCTCAATGAAGATGCCTATCTTGCGGCGCCTGATCTCTCGCTATTTGGGGTGGCTGACGGTTTTGGCGGCAATGGAGCGGGTGACGTCACGGCCAAGAAAAGCCTGGAACATGTGAGGCACTTCGTGCAGCACGGCCTGGGAGATCGCGAAGTGACGTTGCCGTTCGTGTATCGCAGCTACTATACCGCCTCTGAGAATTTGATTTTCAACGCCTTCTTGTACGCGAATCAGCAGATCTGCGCCCAGAACAAAGAGGTGCACGTCAATGCCCGCGGCGGGGCCAGCGTGTTGTTCGTTTTCTTTCATGGTCGCCTCATGACTCTTGCAAACGTGGGGTCGTGCGCAGCCTTTCTCGTGCGAAGGGGCAGAACGCAGGTGCTCTCGAAGCCACGGTCGTACAACACTTTAAAAGGGGTCTTTCAAGGTAGCTGGAACTCGAAATGGGCCTTTCCGTTGACAGCCATGGGTTTGGCGCCTGATCTTGAGCCTGAGATCACTCAGCTCTCGGTCGAGAAGGGGGACTTGATTTATCTCGTGACGGATGGAGTTTACCCGCGTCTGGGGGAAGAAGATTTTTCCCAATCGTATTCAGTGCTTAGCCACAGGGATGCGATGGATGTGGCAATTAAAGAGAAAAATCAAGAACTTATCACGCTCGCCCAACACAAGGGAAACACTGACAATCAGGCTCTTGTCTCGGTTGTTTGTGCCTAGTTTGACATGCGCGGCGTCAAAACCCTATAATTTCTATATGGGAGTCCGATAGTTAGGTACGGAGAAGCGCCATGAGTATGGGTTCCAAGCGTATCAAAAAATGGGCATGGACATTCCTGAGGGATGAATCCGGTCAGTCGATGACCGAATATGTCCTTCTGCTGTTTTTCGTGGTCATTGCAGTGAGATTTGCAGGAAAGCAGTTGCGGCAGAATATTGAGAATCTGCTGAATACGACTTTCCAAAAGACCAACGAAGAAATTCAAAGAGCAGACTAAGCCAGACAGAAAACTTTGCTTAAGGAAGAACAAAGCATGTTTTGGTCCATGCGTTTAGGGGGGAGAACGCAAGAAGTTGCGAAGCGAAAGCCAAGGGCTTTTGTACGCACCGCTGTTTGTTCTCGATCTGCGAATAAACTTTCTAAAAACCATTTGATAAATAGTTCCGCGGTGAAGTTGTGCGAAAAGCCGGCTAAACCCAAAGACCAACGCAACCGCCGCCAAAGAGGCCAGGCCTTGCTCGAATACGCCTTCCTTGTCGGTTTAACGGCGGCGATAGCGTTAGGGCTCTCAGTTTCCTTCCGTCAGATCATCCAGCGCTGGCTTTTTGCGTTTAACGCAAATTTAGAGCAAGAACTTGAGAGCGGTTCATACCCGGGCCGAGAATCGATTTGGGAGAATTAAAGACGCATGAACACGTGGCTTGTGCCTGGAGTTCCGGTTTGGGCCGCTTGGATTTACGGAGCAGTCGCGTGCGTTGCAGCAGTGACGGATTTTCGTTCAGGTAAAATCTACAATTGGCTCACATTGCCAGCTCTTGTTTCAGGGCTTTTGATCTCTTCAGCCATTGGTGGGGTTGAAGGATTGGGTGAAAGTCTTAAGGGATTGGGAATCGCGTCAGCCATTTTCATTCCGTTGTTTGCTGCGCGAGTCTTAGGCGCTGGCGACGCGAAATTGATGATGGCTTTCGGAACGGTCCTAGGCGTTGAAGGGATCTTAGAGCTCATCTCGCTTACTTTTCTGATCGCGGGTCTCGGCGCATTTGCGCTTTTGATCGTGCACCGCCGGGTGAAACCATTTTTCAAAGAGCTCTACAAGTTTTTCAGAAGCTTGATCGTGCCGGGCCTTGACGCGCAGCTACCCAGGCTAAGTCGCAGCATCAAAGCGCCTTTTGGCATTCCTATCTTTCTTGCCTTCTTGGTCATGATCGTTCGGGAGATGCCGTGAAAACTTTACCAAGGCTCATCCAGAAGCACGGCAGACCGGCTCGCCATGACAGTGGTCAGGCATTGATTGAGTACGCGCTTTTGACCTTTATCATGGTGACCATTGTATCGGTGATGTACGGAGCTACTTCACGATTGTTCAACCGGCTCGAACAACCCATTCGCACCAAGATCAAATCCGCTTATAAATTCGGCGATCCTGATGCCTGTGGCTTTGATGACGATGGACCTCCGTGCAATACCGGGTCTCCGCGAAGGCACCCTCGATACGATCAGGCCGAGAATTTTCGCTTGTTTGGACGAGGTCCGAGATGAGGATTCGTTTGAAGCGCAAGAATGGCCAAAGTGGCCAAAGCCTCATCGAAATGATCCTCACTTTATTTGCCTTTTTCACGGTGGCTTTCATGTACGTGCAAGTCTCACTGGGGCTAGGTGTCGCGAATTACATCCAATACGCAACCTTCATGTCGGCGCGCTCTCTGCTTTCGGGCCATCGCACCGTGCGTGATCAGAAAACGGCCGCCCAAAGCGTGATCGAAGCGACCTTGAAGCGTCAAAACAGCGATCGTTTCGCGAGCATCGCAAGAGCTGTGGGCGAGGGTGATGCCGCAGGGGCTGAGATCAGCACGGCGCTCGATGCGGGCTCTCGCGCGCGCTTGCGCGACCAAAGCTCAAGGCGCACGGCGTGGGAGCAAGGTGTGAGCTACAAATTCAACATCAGGCTCTACATGATGCCGCTTCTGCCAGGAGCCAAAAGAGGGGCTGCGAACCTTGTGCAGCTTGAGAGCGAGAGTTGGTTAGGACGCGACCCTACCGAGGAAGAATGCATACAAACCTTGTCTGATCGCAAATCGCGTTCAGGCGTGAACACAGACGGACCTTTCTATTTTGACAATGGATGCTGATAAGACGAAGTCTCAGAAGACCAGAGTCCGCAAGAGCCAAGTTTTGCGCAAGTCGTCTGGCCAGAGCCTGGTTGAGTTCGCGTTTCTTTTGCCTCTTGTCTTGAGCCTGTTCTACATCTTGATTCAGGTAGAGATGGCGATCTCAACTGCGATCGTGAACCAAAAGTACGCGCGCCAACACCTGCATTTCCTGACGTTCAACCACCGCTACTACATCCAACACTTGAGGTTCTTGGGACTTAGCGCCGGCAACGCCTATATGCAGCGTTATTGGATTGGCGTTGACAACAACGTCACCCACGACGTCGAAGGTGACATCAGGCCAGTGGCGCCCACGCGCAAGATCGGCCGTGAGAAGCCCCCGCAAGATGATATTGCCGGGTCAGATGTGACCGCCCGGCAGAATGTGCGCGTACGGATCACGGCCTTCACTTGTCTTCCCCCTATCGGAATCAACTTTCGAGAACCCTTTACCGAAGATCATCTAGGAGAGGAAACGTTCGCTGGGGGCCGGTACCGGTATTGCCAAGACCGGTAGGCAAATTCCCAGCATCTAACGACGTTTGATAGGGTCATGAACAACAAAGCATTCACGATCAGCATGATGCTCGCAGGCATGGCGGTCTTTATGATCTGGTCCTACATCTCGACCAAAGAACAAGAGATCAAAGCCACTTATGGCACTGAGACCGCCGTAGTCGTAGCTAAACGCGATATCGCGGAACTCTCTGAGATCTACGACAACATGGTCGAGATCGTCTCTAAACCAAAAAGATTTTTAGAGCCCGGAAAGACGACTTCGAAAGAGGAAGTGGT
>JBFMCE010000141.1:0-6258 GCA_040754655.1 Bdellovibrionota bacterium
CCCGCATGTCACCTGGTTTGACGCGACCTTATCGGCCACCTTAAACGCGTAGTCAGGATAATCGGTGCGCTCTGTCGAAGCAGGGCCTTCATCAATCCAATCGATATCGGGAAATTGGGTTTTTAAATATTCTTTGAGCTCAAAGCCCGCATGGTCACTGGCGATGGCAATTGGGCGTTTCATGGCTTAAACCTTACCCAGCACAAGGCTCGCGTTAGTGCCTCCGAAACCAAAAGAATTTGAAAGGGCGTACTTCACGGGTTTCTTTACGGCATGCAGTGGCGTGAAATTCAAGCCTGTGGCGGCGCTCACGTCATCGAGTTTCTCGAGGTTTATCGTCGGAGGAACGATGCCATGATAAATGGCCAGCGCCGTAAAACCGGCTTCTATTCCGCCGGCAGCTCCTAAAAGATGTCCGGTCATGCTCTTTGTCGAGCTGACGTGCAATTTGTTTTTGCTCGTCTCGAAAAGCTTTGCAATCGCTTGAGCTTCTAAGGAATCGCCCGTTGGTGTCGAGGTCCCATGGCTGTTGACGTAGTCGATCTCTTGGCTTGAGAGGTGCGCATCGGCAAGCGCTAATCTCATGCATTTCTCAGCTCCTGCGCCTTCAGGTGCGGGCGAGGTGATGTGATAAGCATCTGCATTCAAGCCATACCCTAAAACCTCTGCATAAATGCGGGCACCACGTTTTTTGGCGTGTTCCCATTCTTCGAGCACCAAAACTCCGGCGCCTTCGCCTAAAACAAATCCATCACGGTTTGCATCGTAAGGGCGCGATGCGCCTGCAGGATCGTCATTGCGAGAAGAAAGAGCTTTCATCGATGCGAATCCGCCTACGCCGAGTTCGCAGATGACGGCCTCCGCGCCTCCAGTGATCATCACATCCACTTTGCCGTATTGAATAAGACGCGCGGCCTCTCCAATGGCGTGAGCTGAGCTCGCACAAGCGGTAGCAAAACAGGTGTTTGGTCCCTGTGCATTCAAAGCGATGCTCACGTGGCCGCTGGCTAAGTTTCCGATGATCATGGGCACAAAGAAGGGAGAAGTGACTTTCTTTTCTTTACCCAGAAGTTCCCTGTCCCAGTACTGAATCTCAGGCAACCCACCCACGCCACTCGCAATACTCACGCCCACTCTGGCGGGATCAAGGTCAGAAGAGGATTCAGGACCGAAAGGTTTGTCGAAGCCTGCGTCTTTCGCCGCTTCGAGGCTCGCAACGACTCCATACTGGATAAAGAGCCCCATCTTGCGGATCTCTTTGGTCGAGATCCACTTTTCGGGTTGGAAGCCTTTGACCTCTGCCGCAATGCGCACCGAAAATTTCGCTGCATCAAAGCGCGTAATTGGGCCTACGCCGCCCTTTCCTTCCGTGATGGCAGTCCAAGTCTGCTGGGTATCAAGCCCAACAGGAGTAATCAGGCCAATGCCGGTAATCGCAACTCTCTTCATCATCAATAAAATTAATTTGCGGCGGAAGACTTGCCAGAGATGTACTTGATCACATCTCCTACAGTCTTCATCTTCTCCGCATCCTCATCGGGAATATCAAGGTCGAATTCTTCTTCCATCGTCATCACAAGTTCGACGATATCAAGGCTATCAGCACCCAAATCATCGATGAAACTTGCGGTCAGAGTCACTTTTTCAGGCTCTACTGCAAGCTGGTCACAGATGATGTTTTTTACACGTTCTTCTACGTTCATGATTTCCCTCCCTAAGGAATCACATGTATAGCCCGCCGTTAACGGCAAGCACTTGGCCGGTCATATACTTTGATGACGGGCTGGCAAGAAATGCCACAACTTTTGCAATGTCTTCGGGTTCACCGAAAGCACCTAACGGAATTTGCGCGACGATACCTTCTTTGTTTTCAGCAGGCAACGCCGAAGTCATGTCGGTCTTAATGAATCCGGGCGTAACACAGTTGACCCGAATCCCACGAGAGCCGATCTCTTTGGCTAGACTCTTTGTCAGCCCTATCAAGGCCGCTTTGGTGGCCGAGTACACGGTTTGCCCCGGATTTCCCATTTCGCCTGACAGTGAACTGATGAAAATGATGCTGCCTTTGCGGGCCTTCATCAGGGGGCGCAATACCGCTTGAGTGGTGATATATGCGCCGCGCAAGTTGGTATTAATGAGCTTATCAAAGTCCTCTAGCTTGTAACGAAGAGCCAAGCCATCAATAGTGATGCCCGCATTGTTTACAAGCACCTCCAAATGAGGAAAATCTCCTAAAACCTTTTCAAGGTTTGATTGCAATTCCTCAGTGTTTGCCACATCCACCGCGTAAGATTTAGCCATCGCGCCCGTCTGAGTGATTTCATTCACTAAAGACGCCGCCATCGCTTCATTGGAACGGTAGGTGAATGCGACGTCATAACCTGAACGTGCAAGTTCAAGGCAGATAGCCCTGCCGATTCCTCGAGAACCTCCGGTAACCAAGGCTTGTGGACGAGCGGTCATTTAAAGGCCTCCTTTAAGATCTCGACACTCGAGATACTGATGACCTGCATTTCACGATCAATGCGTTTGTGCAAACCTGTCAGCACTTTTCCCGGCCCAATCTCAAGGGCGAGTTCTACGCCGAGCCGTCGAAGGACTCCCATGCTCTGCTCCCAACGCACAGGCTGAGTGATCTGGTCTGTGAGCAGGCCTGCGAAAGAGAGCTCAGAATCCGTGGGTGTCGCAGTGACATTAGGGATCACCGCAAAGTCGGGCCGTTGAAATTTCGTAGAACCCAGAGGTGCAGCCATTTCCTTTTGAGCAGGCTTCATCAGACTGCAGTGAAAGGGGGCGCTCACCTGAAGAGGGATGCTTTTTCCTCCCTTGAATTCTGGTTCAGACTTCAAAAGGTCAGCCGCCTTTTGCACTCCATCCACGCTTCCTGCGATCACGACCTGTCCAGGCGCATTGAAGTTTGCAGGCTCTACTATTTCTCCTGAGGTCTCTTGGCTGGCCTTTTTGCAAAGGTTTTGAATGCGATTTTCATCTAGGCCTAAGATGGCAGCCATTGTTCCTTGGCCGGGGGGCACAGCTCTCTGCATCGCGCTACCACGCAATCTTGTCAGCCTCGCTCCTTCAGAAACGCCCAGTGAGCCGCAGGCATGAATCGCAGAGTATTCACCCAAACTGTGGCCTGCAGCTACCATCACTTGAAGATCCGTATGCGCGCGCAAGGCCGCAAGCATGGCGGCTTCTACGGTGAAAAGAGCAGGCTGCAGATTTTCAGTCAGAGTGAGCGCATCCAGAGGGCCGTCAAAACAAAGTTTCTTGAGATTCACGCGAATCGAGTCTGAAGCTTCTTCAAAGACAAGCGAGCTCTCTTTAAAGTTCTGGTAAAAATCTTTGCCCATGCCGACGACTTGGCTGCCCTGACCTGGAAATAAAAGTGCGAGCTTCTTTTGCATGGTGATCCCTTAATACCTCAACAGCGCCGAACCATAGGTAAGACCTGCCCCGAAGACATCAAAAAGCACGAGATCGCCGCGTCTGATTTTGCCTTGAACCACAGCTTCGTCAAAGGCTGTAGGAACGGTCGCGGCAGACGTATTGCCATACTCTTCGATGTTCATGATGACTTTTTCCATCGGAAAATCGAGTCGCTTCGCTACGGCCTCAACGATGCGCAAGTTTGCTTGATGAGGCACCATCCAGTCGAGGTCTTTTACCGTGAAACCGTTCTTTTCGAGCGCCTCGATCGCGCAATCCGCGAGCATTCGAACGGCGACCTTGAAAATCTCTCGTCCCTTCATCTGCATGAGATGAAGCTTTTGATCGAGGATTTCGTGGGTGATGGGAAGCGCTGTCCCACCGGCGGGCGCGATGAAAAGATCTTTGAGCCATCCGTCTGCATAGAGATGGGTGGAATACACCCCACTCTTGTCGTCGGCAGAAGTGCGTCCTAGCAGGGCAACGCCCGCCCCGTCTCCAAAGAGAATACAGGTTCCGCGGTCTTCCCAATTGACCAGAGGAGATAAGACTTCCGACCCTACGAGAAGAATGGTTTTAAATTGACCCGCACGAATGAATGCGTCTGCGATCGAAAGTCCATAAACAAATCCTGAGCAGGCAGCAGAGATATCAAGGGCCGCCGCTTTTTTCGCGCCCAGCTTTTCTTGAAGCACGCATGCCGTATTTGGCATGACGTAGTCTGGTGACACGGTCGCAAAGAGGATGCATTCTATTTCTGAAGCAGCAACACCCGCTCTCTGAAGTGCCTGTTGGCTTGCGCGAAGAGCAAGCTCGCTATTGGTTTCACCTTTGTCCCGGTTGACGATTCTTCTTGCGCGAATTCCGGTGCGTTCAACAACCCAGGCATCATTGGTGTCGACGCTTTTGGCTAAGTCGTCATTGGTCACGCGCGATTCCGGAAAAGCTGATCCTGTCGAAAGAATTTTTGTCTTATTCAAAGTGCTATTCATGATCCTGATACCTTCAAGTCGATGCTTGCTGAAACTTTGCCCGAAGCGCCTCGTGAAGGCCAAGCTCAATGGCTTCCTGGGCCCGTAAAATCCCGTTTTTAATTGCTTTCGGGCTTGAACGACCATGACCAATAAAACAGTTCCCGTCAACTCCTAGAAGGGGGGCCGAACCCACTTCAGCGTAGTCGAGTCGTTTTTGAACTTTTTTCAAAGCGGGCAGCGAGAAGAGCGCGCCCATCTTAGTGAGCGGGCTGCGACCAAGTTCACTCTTGATCATGTTGGAAACCGTGCGGCCTAAGCCCTCAAGAGACTTTAAAACGATATTGCCGGTAAAACCGTCCGTGACCACCACGTCGAGAGGCCCTCTGAATTTTCGCGGCAACTCGCGTTGGACGGTGCTGAAGATTTCTTTTCCTTCAACATAGCCAAGGTAGTTCATATTGGGCTCTGACTTGAGCAGCTCGTGAGCCGCTCGAGTCAGCTCAGTGCCCTTTGATTCTTCTTCTCCATTAGAAAGAAGGCCAATGCTTGGATTCTCATGCCTCAAATAAACTTTCGCATAGACACTTCCCATTCGGGCAAATTCCACAAGATGGCTGGGTCTGCAGTCTACGTTTGCACCGGCGTCAAGAAGGATGCAGTGCCCCTCTAAAGTTGGAAGAGCAGTTGCGATGGCAGGGCGCTCAACTCCTTCAATTCTTCCCATTGTCATCAGGGCAGCTGCGAACACCGCTCCGCTGTGGCCCGCACTGAAGAATGCCGAGCGTGGCGTCTCAGCGGCAAGCCGCAAGCCTTGTACGATGCTAGATCCTTTTTTGGAACGAACTGCTTGTACTGGGGATTCTGACATCGAGATGGTATCGGGGCAATGCACCACTCGCGGGCGCGCGCCTCTAAAGTGTTTGAGTAAAGGGTTGAGGACGGACTCATCCCCAAGCAATACCAACTCTACCTTTGCGTCTCGTGCGACGAGCTGTACGCCCGCGAGCACACTCTCTGGGGCGCGATCGCCGCCCATTGCATCAATGTAAACGGTCACTGAAGTGAAGAAACGTCAGAAAAAGTTTACGCCGTTACTTCACGATTTGACTTTGGCTCAAGAACTTGCCGTCCGTCATAATAGCCGCATGCGCAAACGCGATGGGGGCGTTTGTGTTCAAGGCAATTGGGACAGGTCACGTAGCCTTCTGGTTTTAGTGCATAAAATTGGCGGCGCATTTTTTTGCGGCCTGGAGAAACTTTCTTCTTAGGTACTGCCATTGTTCTAGCTCCTTAACTAATCAGGTGAAAGACCATCAAGTTCTATAATTCTTTAACGCGTTTGCCAAAGCAGAATTCTTAATGCGGTGGCACTGGCAAGGTTGCGTATTCCGGTCTTGTCCACAGACCGGGCAAATCCCCTTACATTCCTCATTACAAAGAGGTTGGAAAGGTATTTTTAAGTAAATCTGTTCCTTTAGCACATCTTCGAGTTCAACGTAATCTTTCTCTAAGAACTCGATATCAAGGTCTTCAGGGGCGGCTCCCGTAGGGTCACTGTAAGCCACGCCAACATTTGTTCCTTCCTGATGACCAAGTGAGCGTTCGCGAGTGAACATGCACTGAAATCTGGAAGAGAGGTGATGCTCAAAACTATTGGCACAGCGCGAGCACAAAAGACCGATCAAAAGGTCCATTTTGCCCTTAAGAAAGATGACCCCGTGCGACTTCCTGACCTCAAGATCGATGTCATAGTCTGGTAATTTGGGAAGTCTTGATTCTTCTGCGCCTTGAACAGCTGCTACGATCCAAGGGTCTTGTTCGCTAAAATGCAGCTGCTTAAGATCTT
Source organism: Bdellovibrionota bacterium (assembly GCA_040754655.1). GTDB lineage: Bacteria > Bdellovibrionota > UBA1018 > UBA1018 > UBA923 > JBFMCE01. The sequence goes on from JBFMCE010000141.1 coordinate 6,250, forward strand.
CAGACAACT
>JBFMCE010000142.1:0-6177 GCA_040754655.1 Bdellovibrionota bacterium
TTCGAAAACCCCCAGGTTTTTTATGTCTGGCTGTGAGACTCATCGCGATTTGTCCTTATAAGGAAAAGGTTAAACTTTATCTTGACGTTAGACAAATGGAATGAAAAAAAATCGCCACCGTATGTTTAAAGGAAAAGCGACGCAACGAGCTGCCGAAGATTACCTCAAACGCCATGGAGTGAATCCCGCCCAAATGCGGGAGTTTTGCGGGATTCCGGTTTCTGCTTTGGCGCTTGGAACTTATCTGGGCGGGATGGATGAAGTTACCGACTCCAAGGTCACTCAGGCATGCCTCTTGGCTTTGGAGTTGGGCTGCAACTTCTTTGATTCCGCGATCAACTACCGAGCCCAGCGCGCCGAACGTTCCATTGGAGAAGCCCTTCGTCGAGCGATTTTGTCTGGAAAGGCAAAGCGTGAGGAGATTTTTGTTTCTACAAAAGGAGGCTTTGTTCCTTTTGAGAGTCAACCTGTGCCCGATGTGGTCGGCTTATTTGAAGATCGCTATGTGAAGACGGGTGTCGCGAACCGCGCAGATCTCATTGCAGGATGTCATTGCATGGAACCTGCGTATATCGAAAACCAAATTGATCGCAGTAGAGCTAATCTTCAACTTGAAACCATCGATCTTTATTATCTCCACAACCCAGAGACGCAACTCGAAGAGCTTCCGGAGCGGTTGTTTTATGAAAAGCTTGAGAAGGCTTTTATTGCGTTGGAAAAGGCAGTTCAAAGCGGCCGCATCGGCGCCTATGGCATGGCCACCTGGAGCGCCTTCCGAGAAGAACTGGGAGCGCAAACAGCAGTGCAACTCGAACGTTGTGTTGTGGCTGCTGAAAGAGCCGCCGAGAGTTTGGGCTTGGAAAAGCATCACTTTGCGGCGATTCAAACTCCCCTGAATCTAGCGATGCCCGAGGCTGCGCTCATTCGCACGCAGAGGTTGGGACAGGATATTCTTCCGGCCATCGACGCGGCTCATGTTTTGGGGCTTAGCGTCGCGGTGAGCGTTCCGCTCTTCCAAGCAAGGCTTTGCCATGGCCTGCCTGATTTCATCGTTGAAAAGTTTCCTGAGAGGTTCTCGCAGGCGCAGTGCGCTCTTTCGTTCGCTACGGCCTTCGCCTCTGTAGACGTGGCGATGGTTGGTATGAAAATGGCTGAGCATGTTCGCCATAACCTTGAGTTCTTGCGGACAGAAGGTCTAAGCGAGGGCGAACTAAAAAGCGTCATTGAAGCCATGGTCGCTTAGTCTTGAGAGCGTTCGAAAGCGAACTTGAGCCAGGCGCTTTCCTGCTTGGCGGATTTTTCAAGGATCTCGTCCATGATTTGAAAAAAAGTGTAAGGGCTTTCAAGATGCGGCATATGGCCCGCATTTCGAACCGGAAAGTATTTGGCGTTGGGCAAGAGTTCGATGAACTTCTTTGCCATATGTTCGCCAAAAAGCTGATCCTTCTGCCCCCAAATCACGCTGACCGGAAGATTGATCTTCGAAAGATGCTTGTTCAAAAAGTGAGAGCGTCCGATTGAACGCAAAACATCGCCGTATTGGGGCTGCCTGGTGAATCGGTATACGCCTAGAGCCGAGAAAAGATGAAAATACAACGGAATGCGCCCCCAAAGCCTGCGCATCAGAGCCATGTAGTCCGAGTACGATTCGATCGCGTAAAACTTCCGAATGCGAAGGTATTCTTCTGCCGTCGTAAAAATGCCGCCCGGGTTGATGGCGATTAAATGGCCTATGCGCTCAGGATGCTTGATTGCAAGGCGGAAGCCCATCCATCCACCGAGGCTGTTGCCCATGATGTAGTCTGACCTTCCGGTGACTTCGCACAGAAACATTTCCGCGACCCTTTCTTGATCACGAAAAACCATCTTTGTTTTTTGCCGTGGTCTCGGGCTAAAGCCCATGTAACCCGGGGGGTCTAGGGCGAATACTCGGTATCCTTGCGCGGCAAGCTTCGCCAAAATAATGCCCCAAGAAAAGATCGTATCGCTATAGCCTGGCAAGATCGAGATTCGAGGGCCGTCTTCAGGGCCACCAACCAGGTAGTAAACGGGTGAGTTCGAGAGTTTAAAAGAGTCTTGCCGAAAACCTTGGCGGCGCAAGATCGCGAGCGCCGTGTGATTGTACCACTTTGGCATTAAGCGTACCCCAGTTCTCCAAACGACTTGGCCACCCGAAGATGTTGGCCTCGAAGTTCCATCGGACGCGCGAAAAGCGAATGAAAATGCACATGAAAAGCTTCCGGGAAGCGTTCTAAGAACATCTGTACATTTGCAGGTTCGTTGTCGATGGTGAAGATCACCTCACCTTCGGAAGAGATCGTTTCGATCGATTGTTTTTTAAACAGAAGGTCATCTTGACCGTAAGCAGGCTTCAGACACACCGTGATGCCATGCCCTTGGTGGGGAAAACCATGGTTTTCAAGAGCCTGAAGCGTACCTCGGCTCATGTTCGGAATATCCCGCCCTGAAAGGTACACGATGTGCACGCCCTGCTGGCGCAGGGATTGTACGCAAGAGAGTGCTCCGGGATAAGGAACATCATGCACCACAAAGTCGTCTGTAAAAAAATGTTTAAACCAGTAAGTTTCAGCGGCGTGCAAAAATCGGGCGGCATACTCAGAATAGCGGTCGATGCCGATGTTATTGAGAGTGGCTTCCAAGCTGTATAAAAAATCTTGATAGCGCAGCTTTGATGCCGCGGCCCACTGCTCAGGAAAGTGACTGCGAGTGTCGGGCTGGGCAAGGAACCTTTTTAAAATCTCCATGCTGCGATAGGTGACATCAAAGAGGGTGCCATCGAGATCAAAGATCGCAACTGGACGGCGCGAAGCCTGAATACGCTTGTCGAGTTCGTGTTTGAAAGACATGAGATTCTTCTTTAGCGTCAGTCAGACTATTTGTCACTGCCTTGTTGCCGCGGGGGCGGCTCAACCGTATACTTTTTTAATGGCATCCTCCAAAATTCCCGTCACCCTGGTCACAGGCTATCTCGGCAGCGGAAAAACCACGCTTGTAAATCGGCTGTTGCAACAATCTAAAAGCCGCCGATTGGCTGTCATCGTAAATGAGTTCGGGGCGGTGGGTATTGACGGCGCGCTTCTTGAGGGCAGCGGTAAAGCCGCTTCAGTGATTGAACTCCCGAATGGATGCCTTTGTTGCGTGGTGAATGGAGAGTTCTTCTCCTCGCTCCAGAACTTGGCCGCGTCCCGCGAAAAGTTCGACCATATCGTGGTTGAGACCAGCGGAGCGGCCGATCCGACGATGATCCTGAAGGCGTTTTGGGGTGAGCCGCGCATAACGCGCCAGTTTCAACTTGATGGCGTGGTTTGCGTGGTGGACTCGCTTCACTTTTTGCAGACGGTACAAACAGAACCCGTTGTCGCTCTCCAGGCGGCTGTTGCCGATGTTCTTTGTACTTCAAAAGCAGGGCAAACGACCTCGGAAAGGGCAAAGCAGATTTCAATTGAGCTCTCTGAGATCAATGCCGAAGCTCTTGTTCTTGAAGCGAACCACGACTTTCTAGACGAGCGCCTCATGGGAATTGAGGCTTATCGCAAGCCACCATCGTTTAAGAGATCAATTTCAAGCGATCTTCGAACGAAGCATGGCCTTTCCTCAGCGGCATTTTCTTGGGAAGGCAAAGTCGAATTAAAAGCTCTTCAGAAATTCTTTCAAACGTTGGTCTTTAAATTTGATGGGAAACTTGTTCGGACCAAAGCGTTATTCAATATAGATGGTGAAGAGCGCCCTTGGCTGATCCAGGGAGTCCAAAACTGGATTGAGCGTTCAAAGGGGCCGCGTTCATACCAAGGTCCCAATCGATTGGTGATTCTAGGGCATAAGCTTGACGCGCAAGAATTGGGCGAAGCGGTCGAAAAGCTAAAGAGAAGCGCGGTTCAGGGCTTCGATAGCCTGTAGCGTCTTTTCATCCCAGGTTGATCTGTTAGTTTTCAGATATGGCGGCACCTGTACTTGTCGGCGACGATCTCGATCGTGATTTGAAATCCGAACCCACGGCTGTGACCTGGTTGGCGGCAGACATTGCTGAAGCATTGAAAACCGATCTTGAACTCCTTCATGTGTACAAGATTCCCGAATTGACCGTTCCGCTGAACTCGCTAGCGATGCTTGAGCGGCCTTACGTTTTAAGGCTGGCCAATGCGCTTGGAGACGAGACTTTGAGGCTGCGCCAAGTAAAACCGAAACTGCGAATTCTCCCGACGGTAAAGCGCGGAGACCCGGTAGATGTGCTTCTCAAAGAAGTGGTTGAGGGCGGTTGCAAGGTCGTGGTGATCGGAACTCACGGACGCACGGGCTTGCGGCGCGCTTTCTTGGGGAGTGTCGCCGAAGAGTTCATACGAAGGTCGCCGGTTCCGGTTCTTGCCGTGAATTCACACGTTCGTTTGCGCGATCGCGGTCGTTTTCCCACTCGTATCTTGGTTGCTCTTGATCTGTCTGACCTGTCAACGCTTCCAGCTCCGCTAGAGACCGCCAAAGAGTACGCGTCTTTGTTTCAGGTACCAATGGTTTTGATGCACGTGGTTGAGGAATGGGTGTATCCAGTCGTGCAATCCGCTTCTCTCTTGGCCGGGGGGTACATCATGCCGCTAGAGCGAGAATTGCAGGCGCATGCCAATGACCGTTATGCGCAGCTCCGACAACTCGCCGGAAACTTGAAGAGCCAGGGCTTCGCGGTCGAAGTGCGGATCGTTGAGCATTCTAAAAGCCCAAGCCAGGCCATCGTCGAAGAAGCGAAGAACACTTCAAGCGATTTGATCGCCATCGGACATAGGCATGCTTCAAAGCTCGAGTACGCACTGTTGGGCAGCGTGGGTCGGCATGTGATGCGAGACGCGCATTGCCCGGTCTTGGTTGTTCCGCCAAAGTCAGGCAAATAGATTCGACAATTCGCCCGCGTCTTTTCGGGGATGAAACTCAATATCTTCTGTTCATACGCCATGACGCATGGCGACTTGTCACTGTGTTTCACTCTCGGTAGTGACGGCTTGGGTCATTTTAGTCGGGGGTGCATAAGATGGTCTTCACGGGGCCAACCAAGTTCGCAGTTGGGGTAATGTTCGCTCTCTTGTTCATATTCAATTCACTTTTTGCTTTTGATGCGTTTGCCGTTCCTACTCGCGATGAACTTTATCGCAGCGATCGTTTGAAGGTTGTCGTTTTCAAAGACAGCCAAGATGCCTCGATCTTCTGGTATCTGCCACCAATTAAGCTCTATGAAAATGAGGGCAAGGTGGTCTATTACAAGCGAGCCAAGGGGAAGAAAGTAAATTTTTATTTTTATATCTTGCCTTACATGACAGACGATCTCACTCACCTGCTTTCGGGTGAGATTCCAGGGCTTCAGAATAGGTCTCAACTCAAACCCGTCATCGCAAAGCAGTTTGGCATCCAAGTGAAGCAGTTTGATGTGGTTTCGCCCGGGGATCAACTCACGGACTTTCACTACCTGAACCAGCCTCAAATGATCCAGGTTTCCGTGCCAGAATCTGACGCCGAGGAGTTTGAGTTCTTCATCAACAATAAACCCGGGATACAAGCCAACATCCTCTTTCACTACGAAAGCGAGAGGATGGACAAATACCTCAACATCGAGTTGAGCCATAAAGAGGTCTACAACGCGATGAACATTGGCGCCACGGGCCGATACCGTTTCACCGCGGCAGAAATTGAGTCTGGTATCACGAGCTATCTTTCAAAGAAGTACTTCAACATCAAAAGCAAAGGTGATCTCTCGATTCCTGATGTGATCAAGAAAGTCATCACAGAGTGTTTCACCCCGTATGAAAAGGGCAAAAAGAAAAAGGACGACGGCTACTGGGGCGACTGGGACGACGACGAGTATGACGACGACGAGGGCGACGACGATGATGGTCTCTTTCAATCGGGGCAGGTTTCGACGGCTAAAGTGGAAGCGCGCAACAATAGAGAGCTGCTAGAGTCTCTTGAGGTAAACGCGTCCGAGCTCGTCGAGGCGGGCAGGGATTTTGGTTCAAACATGCTCGACGGCGATGGGGAAGATGAGCAACAAGACGATGACTTTGGTGAGCCGAGCGGGAAGAGAAAGAAGCCGAAAGTACCGGTCTCGGTTGAGTTCACCTTCAAGAAAGACCTGGCGAACAGCGATAAGAAGTTCGTTTATCAACAACAACACTTTAC
>JBFMCE010000143.1:0-5790 GCA_040754655.1 Bdellovibrionota bacterium
TCATCACGAGAGAAATTTAATTTCAGAGCATCTGAATGAATCGATCAAATAGGTAGGCAGAATCGTGTGGCCCCGGCGCAGACTCGGGGTGGTATTGGACTGAAAAAGCTTTTTGACTCTTGCACTCCAAACCTTCACAGGTACCATCGTTAAGATTACGGTGCGTGATGGTCACTTCTTGAGGCAAAGAATCCGGATCAACCGCGAACCCGTGGTTGTGTGACGAAATTTCAACAGCCTTTGTCGCAATATTCAACACTGGCTGATTGACTCCCCTGTGGCCAAACTTCATCTTGAACGTCTTACCGCCGAGAGCAAGCCCTAGGATCTGATGCCCCATACAGACCCCAAAGACTGGCTTCTTTCCTAGAAGCGCCCGGACCGAATCAATCGCATAGGTTGCTTCAGCCGGATCACCCGGGCCATTGGAAAGAAAAACACCATCCGGTTTGTATTTCAAAATGTCTTCAACCGAAGACGCGGCCGGCAAAACCACCACTTTTGCCTCACGCGCAGCAAGCTCACGAAGAAGGTTCAGCTTCACTCCGAAATCAAGCACGACGACCGTCTTTGATCCGGCTTCAGAAAACCAATAAGGCTGCTTGGTAGTGATTTCCTTGATCAGATCACGCCCCAGAAACGAGGGATACTTCTTAAAAACCTTCGAGGCATCATGCCCTAAAGCGCGTTTCTGCTCAAAAGAAAGGATAAGCCCTCTCATCGCTCCCTTTGAACGGATGTGCAGCGTCAACTTGCGGGTATCCACTCCTGAGAGCCCAGGCACGCCGTGTTTTTCAAGGTAATCATGAAGAGACTGCTTTGAGGTAAAGTTGCTGGGCCTTTTCACCTGCTCATGAACGATGAAACCAGCCACCTTCGCTCCGCCTCGCGATTCTTCATCTTGGTCATTCAAACCATAGTTGCCCTGATGGGGATACGTCATAACCACGAGCTGCTGCCAATAGCTCGGATCGCTCAAGACTTCCTGATAACCTGTCATCGCGGTGTTGAAGATGACTTCGCCAAACCCTTGGGTCTGTTTTCCGAACGCCCACCCCGTGAACTCGGTTCCGTCTTCCAACCAAAGCACCGAATCATGCGGCTTTAAGCATTCCATTTGCAAACCCCTCCCACAAAGGTGGCAACGACTCTTCCTCTAAGTCTCTTTCCTAGAAACGGGCTATTCTTGCTGCGAGATTGCAGATGAGCCGTTTCGGGCGAATACTCAGCATCAAAATCCGAGAGCATGAAATCGGCAACTGAACCCGGCTTAAGGCTTCCCCCCGGAATATTGAAGAGCCTTGCTGGATTCAGCGAAAGGATCTCAACCAACTTGCTCACCGTCAAAATTCCCTCATGCACCAAACTTACCCCAACTGACCAGGCCGTCTCAAGACCTACGACGCCATTTGAAGCGAATTCAAAGAGCACATCCTTGTCGCGTGGCGCATGAGGAGCATGATCGGTGGCGATGCAATCAATCGTCCCGTCTTGCAGAGCCCCTTTCAAAGCGCCGACGTCTTCGCCCGTTCTGAGAGGAGGCGCCATCTTGAAGTTGCTATTGTATCCGCCCACGTCTTCGTCGGTAAAACACAAGTGATGGGGCGTGACCTCGCAACTCACGGCGAGCCCCTCTTGCTTCGCCCTGCGGATGTGAGCCAGCGCCTGGCGCGTGCTGATGTGAGCGAAATGAACTCGTCCGCGGGTCAGCCTTGCCAGCGCAATGTCTCGCGCTACGAGGATCTCTTCGCTTTCGGCCGGTATGCCGCGAAGACCAAGGCAGTTTGAGTGAATACCTTCATGCATCACGCCTTGGCCGACCAAGTTGGCGTCTTCCGCATGCGAAATGATCGTGAGATCAAACGACTTGCAGTAGTCTAAAGCCTTGCGCATGAGATAGCTGTTCATCACCGGAATGCCATCGTCACTCACCGCGACGATTCCGGCATCCTTCATTTTCCCGATCTCAGCAAGTTGTTCACCCTTGAGCCCCTTTGAAAGCGCCCCCACCGGAAAAACCCGCACATGAGCATGAGAACGGCTTTGAGCCAAGATGAACTGAGTCACATACGGATTGTCGTTCACAGGATTGGTATTCGCCATGCAGAGCACAGAGGTAAACCCTCCGGCCGCCGCGGCCAGCGTTCCAGTCGCAATGGTCTCTTTGTATTCGAAACCAGGCTCACGCAAGTGCGTGTGCACGTCGATCAATCCAGGAACGCAAAGCAAGCCTTGGCCATCAACAGAGACCGGCACCGAATTGTCTTTTCGTTTCGAAGAAAGAGCTCCAGGTTCGCAGACTTCCTTCACTACTCCTTTTTCAATCCAAATATCTTTGGACCCGTTGTGACCCTGCGCCGGATCTACAAGCGTCACGTTCGTGAGCACAAAGCTGTTCGCCTCAGAAACTTTTATCGGGCTCATGCTCTCCTGCCTTCTGTTCCGCCCAAGATAAGATCCATCAATGCCATCCGCAAAATCACGCCGTTGTTCACTTGGTTTAAGATCACCGAATAAGGACCCGAAGCTACTTCTTGCGAAATCTCAACGCCCTCGTTGTAAGGCCCTGGATGCATGATAATGGCTCCGTCCTTAAGCTCGGCAATGGTTCCGGTGTTCAATCCCCAAAAGCGGGCATACTCACCTAGACTTGGAAATTGCATTTGATTCTGTCGCTCGAGTTGGATGCGAAGCATCATAACCACATCAGCCGTACGAAGAGCCTTGCGTAAATCATAGTGCACCTCAACCCCGAGCGTGCCGACGCCCGGCGGAATCAAGCTGGGCGGACCACATACCGAGACCTTCGCGCCCAAAGTCTTGAGAATGTAGATATTCGATCTTGCTACCCGTGAGTGGGCGATATCACCTACGATCAGCACGTTCAAACCCTTGCAGCTGCGTTTGGCTTCTTCGATCGTAAACACATCGAGCAATGCCTGGCTCGGATGCTCATGAAACCCATCGCCCGCGTTGATGATCGGAATCTTCAAGACCTTGGCTAATTGAAAAGGTGCTCCGGCAGAGGCGTGGCGCAAGACAAGCAGATCAGGATCCATCGCCTCGAGGTTGCGAGCGGTGTCAAACAACGTCTCGCCCTTGCTCACAGACATCGTCTCTGGCTGAAGGTTTAAAACATCGGCCCCAAGACGTTGCGCCGCGAGTTCAAACGAGGAGCGCGTGCGGGTGCTGGCTTCAAAAAAAAGATTCACTACTGTTTTCCCGCGCAGCGTTTGGTGGGGAAACTCCATCCCTCGCCAACCACGCCAGAGTTTCTTCAGTTCAGCAGCGCGGTTCAAGACCGTTCGAATTTCGCCTTCACCCAAGTCCTGCGCCCCAAGCAGGCTACGACTTCGCCACATCAGTTCACCCTCGTAAACATTCGAGACCAACGCAAACCCAGCGGCCCCTCTCCATCACTACCCGCCGAAAACCAGATCCAGGCGGCTCTGCCTTTCAGATAACCGTAATTCAAAAAACCCCAGCCTCGGCTGTCTTGGCCCTTGGCGCGGTTATCTCCAAGCACGAAAAACTGTCCTTGAGGAACCGTGACCGGCATCATCTTTCTTGCTTCAGGCAAAACACCTGCCCATTTCGCGAAATATTTTCGGCCATCGACTTCTTCTTCAAAAACATCTTCGTTCATCTGACGGCTGACCGCCTTGCCGTTTAAAATGACCTGCCCGGCTCGAATCTCGATTTCATCCCCATCAACCGCGACCACGCGTTTGATGTAATCTTTAGAAGGATCATTGGGAAAGCTGAATACGACGACATCGCCTCTCTTGGGCGGCTTGGGGGAGATCCCGAAACTTCCGCCATACGCGAGCTTGTTCACGAAGATGTGATCGCCAGGAAGCAACATCGGCGACATGAAGTCAGTAGGGATTCGAAAAGCCTCGACAACGAAAATCCGAAGAAACAAAGCGATGATGGCGGCACCTGCGATGGCGACGAAATAGTTCTTTATGATCGACACGAGCGCAGGTTCGCTTTTTCTCTCCATCAGTTTACCTTTACGATCGCCAAGAAGGCCTCTTGGGGAATTTCGACCGTTCCAATTTGCTTCATCCTTTTCTTGCCTTCTTTTTGCTTCTCGAGCAACTTCCGTTTGCGCGAAATATCGCCGCCGTAGCACTTGGCTGTAACGTTCTTGCGAAGCGCGCCCAAACTCTCGCGCGCGATGACCTTGGCGCCGATCGCTGCTTGAATGGCGATTTCGAACATCTGACGACTGATAAGCTCTTTGAGTTTCTTGGCGACCTCGCGCCCATGGTGCGCCGCCTTCGAGCGATGGATGATGACCGAGAGCGCATCAACGGGTTCGCCGTTGATCATCAGATCAAGCTTCACGAGATCGCCTTCTCGGTAATCGAGAAGTTCATAGTCCATGCTGGCGTAGCCTTTGGTGCAGCTCTTGAGTTTGTCGAAGAAATCAAAAACCATCTCAGCCAGAGGCATCTCGTATTCTACCAATACCCGGTCTGAGGTGATGTAATCGATTTTCTTCTGATGACCGCGCCGCTCCTCACACAACGCGATGACATTGCCTACAAATTCATTGGGCAGGTGGATCGAAAGCTTGATGTAAGGCTCTTCTATGAGCTGGATCTTTCCCTGAGGAGGCAGATGGGAAGGGTTATCGACGTTGATCTTCTCTCCGTCCGTCGTCGTGACCTTGTAGATCACCGACGGGGCCGTGGTGATGAGATCGAGGTTGTACTCACGCTCAAGGCGTTCCTGCACGACGTCCATATGCAAGAGACCCAAGAAGCCGCAACGAAAGCCAAATCCCAGCGCACTCGAAGTTTCCGGCTCAAAGGTAAACGCCGAATCGTTCAGCTTCAGTTTTTCGAGCGCGTCCTTCAAATCATTGTATTGATCCGCGTCTATCGGATAAAGCCCAGAGAAAACCATGGGCTTCACTTCTTGAAATCCTTGCAGAGGCTCAAGGGTCGCACCCACCGCACAGATCGTATCCCCCACCCTTGCTTCTCGAACGTCCTTGACGCCACAGATGAAACAACCGACCTCGCCGCTGCCTAAAGCATCCACTTCCTTGAACTTCGGCGAAAAAATCCCCAGCTTTTGGACTTCAAACTCTTTTCCAACGTGAAACATGCGAATACGATCGCCTTTTTTCACCTGTCCATCAAAGACTCGCGCAAGAACCACTACGCCTTGATACGGGTCGAACCAGCTGTCAAAAATCAAGGCTCGCAGGGGCTTGTCATCATTGTTTTTAGGCGACGGGAAATAAGTGACGACGCCTTCGAGGATATCTTGAATACCGAGGCCGGTCTTCGCACTCGCTGGAACCGCATGTGAAGCATCGATGCCAATGACGTCTTCGATCTCTTTTCGAACACGCTCTGGATCAGCAGAAGGCAGGTCCACTTTGTTGAGAATCGGCAAGATCTCAAGATTATTGTTCATGGCCATGTAAACGTTGGCCAATGTTTGAGCTTCGACCCCCTGAGAGGTATCCACGACCAAGATCGCCCCCTCGCATGCAGCGAGGCTTCTTGAAACTTCATAAGTAAAGTCGACGTGTCCGGGAGTATCGATCAAATTCAAATGATAAACCTGGCCATCTTTGGCTTTATAGGTCAGACGCACGGTTTGGGCTTTGATGGTGATGCCGCGCTCGCGCTCGATGTCCATATTATCAAGGTACTGAGCCTCCATCTCGCGCTGCGATACAGTACCGGTGAATTCAATGAGCCGGTCCGCAAGCGTCGACTTTCCATGGTCGATGTGCGCGATGATAGAGAAATTACGGATATTCTT
>JBFMCE010000144.1:0-5769 GCA_040754655.1 Bdellovibrionota bacterium
GGCTATGAAACGTTTTGAATGGGAAGAAGTTTTTTGTGTCGGAATCATCATCACTGTTGCTGCTTTGACTTTCTCAGGATGTAGCGAAGACGACCCTCATAAAAAAGGGGGCGGAGCAGCTTCTTGCCAACCCAATTCAAAGGTTGAGTACGTAGGTGAATTTACCGAAGCAATCGATCGAGAGAAGAGCAAACCTGGCGAGAGAATTTATACGAAACCTCACAGCCTGCGGATGCATGTCAATTCTGTGAAAATGACCATCGGCAGCGCTCACATCCCGGCACAGCCTTTGTTCGATGACTCAATGGAGTCAGACGCATCGTATCAGATCTTCGACTTCAAAGAAAACAAGGCCTACTCTTACGGCGCAGAAGGAACAGACCCAACTTTTGTCGCGAACATCCATAAAACTACCAATGAGAATGGAAGAGATGCCTACCTCTACGCATTTCCAGCTGACTTCCTTGAAGAATCAAAAAAACAGCTCCTGTCTTCAAATAACAATATTGAAGAAGTCTGCAGCCAGCAACCTTCAGAAATCAGAATCTCGGTCGATGAAGCTCGAGGCATAGTGGAAGCAAAAGCCGTTGTGACAACGCACTTTAAAGTGAAAGACACAAACGTCGTGGGATTCTCAAATGGAGGCCCGTCCTCAGACGTATCAGTATCTAGCGAAGCGTATATAGAGCCAAGCTCATACGACCAGTGGAACTTCGATGATTACCTACCATCGCCAAGCGAAGAATGATCCTCTAAAGATCCTCTACTGCACGGCCTTGATCGCTTCGTAAACCCCTCGACGGATCATCGAGAAGGCGATTGCGGTCAAAAAAAGCGCAGCAAGCTTCGACGCGATGTCAGTGCCCTCTTTGCCAATGAGCTTTGTAATGAGGTCACTCTTGCTCAAAGCGAACCAGGCGAAGAAAAAATTCAAGACTAATCCCAAAGCCACGATTCCGTTGCCATAGAGGGTCACTTGCAACATCACGGTGGTGATCAATCCCGGACCAGTGATGAGCGGCAGCGCCAATGGCACTACTCCCGTTGATCCACTATGGTCTTCGGATTTCTTGCTGTGGATCAGATCTAAAATCGCCATCACCAGCAAGACGACTCCTCCGCCCACCATGAAATCGTGCAACTCGATTCCCATGAATTTAAAAATCCATTGGCCCACGAGCAAAAAGGCGATCGCAACGCTTCCCGCTATGATGATCGATTGCCTGAGCACCCTCTTGCGCCTGGCCTTGTCCATTCCACGAGTGATATTGAGGTACATCGGCAAAATGCCGATGATGTCCATGGCCACGAAAACACCGATAAACGAGTACAGAAGCTCTTCCATAGGTCTTAATCTCGCACGAGGCTAAAGCACCTGTCTAGAACTCTAGAGAGAAGCGAGCAATGAACTGGTCAGACCACTAGCGCCGTAACAGCTGGGCTAGTAAAGAGCCGCTCTGAGAGTTTTTGGAGCGACTTGGCCGTGATTTTTCTCAAATGCTCGCTCAGCTTCAAGTGCTCGTCAAATCCAAGTCCATACAAAGTATTGAAGCTAGATACGGTGGCTATTGAAGAATTGAGCTGCATCTCCATGTGATGACGCCCAAGAATGAACTCTTTTGCGCGCTTGAGCTCGCTTGCAGAAACCGCCTTCGTGGCGATTCTTTCAAGCTCATGCTTGATGCCTTCAAGCGCTTGCGTTCGTTTCATCGGATCGCAACCCATATAAACGCCGACATAACCTGGTTCGATGCCTTCAAATGAGATTGGTGCTACCGTGTAGCAAAGCCCTCGCTTATCGCGCAGCTCAGTAAAAAGCCTTCCGCTTTGCCCGCCCAAGACCGTAAGCAGCACACGAAGGTTGTAGCGATCGATATCGGTGACCCTGGTACCTTGAAAACCTACGATAAGATGGCTCTGCTCACGGTTTTTCGTGACCTCGGCAAAACGCGGAGCCTTGGGCGCCGCGAACGGAAGGGATCCATTCAAATGAGGCGCGACTTTCGAGCGTTGCACTTTCTCGAACGCCGCGATCAATCTATTAGGATTGAATTTTCCGCTGGCCGACACCACCACCCGAGACTCACCGATGTGAGACTTGAAATGATTGACGACCTGTTGGTGTTTCAAGCCTGAAACCGATTCGGCATAACCTACTATGGGCTGGGAATACGGATGGGACTCAAAAAGATTTTCGGCAAAGATCCTCCCTACGAGCCGTCCTGAATCGTCTTCAAGAGTTCGTATGTCTTCCAAGGCCAGAGCTTGCGAGCGCTTGAACTCGTCTTCAGCAAGAGCCGGATTGAAGAGCGTATCGACGTAAAGCGGCAGCACGTCTTCGAAGTACGGAGTGAGCATCGTCGCTCCAAGCCCCAAGCTGTTTCTGCCCGAGAAAGATTCGATTCGGGCGCCGCGTTTTTCGAGGTATTCCGAAAATTTCTCAGCGGTCCAGCCCTTCGCGCCTTTATCCCACATATCAGAAAGGATGTTGCCAATACCTGCCACTTCACGCTTTTCCACGCGCAATCCCCCCACTGCGCACGCTTGCAGACTGATCACTGAAATATCTTGGCGCGGATAAAGCACAAGCTCGATGCCATTGGGCAACGAAACCTGTTCTCGATCCATCACTGCGCTACGAACCGTGAGTTTCGTTGTTTTCGTGGGAATGGCACTGCTCTTCCAAAACTTCCCAGGCTCAAGACCCTTTGGAAGCAGGGCGAATTCCCGGAAGCACTCGGCGTCAAGCGACCTTCTGGCGGCGTCACGAACATCTTCCGAAGTCAACTCTCGGGCTTGAGCCATGTATTCAAGGTCGAACCGCGAATTGCCAAGCGAGGTCTTGAGGAATCCGATTCGATTCGCCAATCCATCCATCGATTGAGAGCCATAAACTCTTTCTGTTTCTATGGCCACCTTGGCTCGCTCAAGCTCATCCGAGGTGGGTCCTTCGTCACAAAAGCGCGTGATTTCTTCCCAGAGCGACTTTCGAAACAGTCCTAACTTCTCAACCGGGGCCTCGGCTTCAAAAGAATACATGCCCGTGCCCGCAGGCGCCCAAACCCCCGCTCCGACCGAGGTCACGCTCTGTTCGTCACGGAAAAGCCTGCGGTGCAATCGAGACGATTCACCTTGGCCAAGGATCATGCCTGAAACATCTAGAGCTGGAAGCCCCGGATCAAACAACGTGCAGCCTGGGAACGTTCCAACCCAACGTACTGCATGTACCGGAAAGGGTTGGGCGGATTGTCGTTGTTTGGGGAATATGATTTTCTGATCATAACCAGACTCTCGCCTCCGATCTCGAATGGCTTTGCCCTTGGCAAGTCCCCACGTCTTTTTCACCTTGTGTTCGACCGCTAGAGGATCCACATCCCCACACACAACCAACGTCATCAGTGAAGGCGTGTACCAGCGTTTCCAAAATTGCTTCAAGCCCACAGCCGTGCATTTCCTCACTGTTGTAGGAAAACCAATGACCGGCTTGCCATAACCAGCATTCCCATAGAGCATCGAGTAGGCACCTCGATAAAGCTGCCTATCAGGCGAATCTTCACCGCGCCTGATCTCTTCCAAGATCACTTCCTTCTCAGGTTCGAATTCTTTGCGCTCAAAGGTGCTTCCCAGCACCATATCGGCGAGAATCTCGTTTGCCAGCTCCCAGCGTTGGTTTGAAATCGTGATGTGGTAGACCGTGTACTCAAAAGAAGTAAACGCGTTCATTTCGCCGCCCGCGCCCTCTACCGTGCCCGCAATTTCAGCGGTTGTCCTTTTCTTTGTACCCTTGAAGAGCATGTGCTCTAGAAAGTGACAATAACCTGCTTCAATGGGACGTTCATCAAGGCTGCCCACATCGACCCAAACCTGCAGGGCCGCAACAGGGGCATTTGTTGATTTCACTACAAGCTCAAATCCATTTTGGAGGGTTTTCTCAAACATGATAAGAGAATAGCCGACTTTCTCAAGTAAACAACATGTCAATAATCACCGATTTAGAGGCGGTCCTGGCGAAGTGCAGAAAACATTGAAGAACATTTATATCCACTTTCCGTTCTGTGAGGCGAAATGCCATTACTGCGATTTCTTTTCGCTTCCCGAAAAGCAAATACCGCAAGACCATCGAACCCGGGTTTACTCTGCAATCGAGCGCGAACTCTTGCACTACTCGCCTCAGATCAACGAAGCACTCGACACGCTTTTCTTGGGTGGAGGAACGCCATCTCTTGTTCCCCTGCCATTGTTGGAAAATTGTTTAGAGAAACTGGGCCTCGACTTGGCCACCGAGGTCACCCTTGAGGCCAATCCCTCGAGTATTTCAAGAGAGCGGGCTTCGGGTTGGAAAAAGGCAAGAGTCAACCGAATCAGCATGGGTGTGCAAGCCCTGGATGACGAAAGGCTCATTTGGTTAGGACGCGTGCATTCTAAACAAGAGGTCTTTAAGGCTTTGGAAGCGCTCTTTGAGGCAGGGCTGCCAAGGGTGAGCATCGATTACATTGTCGGAGTTCCGGGCCAGACGCGTGAAATGATCTCGCACGAGTTGGGTGAACTTCTGTCGACCTTCCCGCAGATAGATCATGTGTCAGCCTACCTTTTGACCCTGAAAAACTCGAACCACCGGTTTCAATCACTGCCCGACGAAGAGACGCAACTTGATCATTTGCGTGCCGTAAGCAGTTTTCTTATGAACGAGGGTTTTGAGCAATACGAGATTTCAAACTTCGCAAAACCAGGCTCAAGAGCAAGACACAATGAAAACTACTGGCTGGGCGGAAGCTACCTAGGAATCGGACCCAGCGCCCATTCGTTTTGGTCTTCGGATAAAAGACGCAGCAAGAACTGGGCAAGCCTTGGGAAATACAGTGAGCTCGTTGAAGCCGGCCTGGCCCCTATTGAATGGGAAGAGGCTTTGACGGCCGAGCAAGAGAAGATCGAGTACCTCATGTTGCGACTAAGGCGCTCGGAAGGCATCGACTTAAAACAATTTCGTGACCATTTCGGAGAAGATCTGTATCTAAGTCGAAAAGCTCATATTGATCGTTGGGTGAAAGATGGTTTGTGCCAGATAAACGACCAATCTCTGCGACTGACGGCTGACGGTTTTTTCCTAAGCGATCAAATACTTAGCAAAATCTTGTAGTTACTGAGAATTTTTGACAAAACTGCAAGACGACCCATATTTCCTAGTAAGTCGAAGGATTTAGAAATGACAGACACGACCAACCCGCAAGATCTCGAGAAAAAAAGTGCTAACGGCGAGGCGGCTGACAAGACTGTGGCCGAAAACTCGTCAGATACCCCTTCCTCTATTGAGGAACGCCTTGCTTCTTATGAAGCGGAATTGAAAGAACATAAGAATAAATACGTTTATCTTTATGCCGAATTTGAAACTTATAAGAACCGTGTTCAACGGGAACGGGCTGATCTTTTGAAGTTTGGTTGTGAAAATCTTATTCGGGAGCTTTTACAGGTAGGGGACAATCTCGAGAGAGCTCTCGCATATACCGAGAATGTAGAGGCGCTTGTCACCGGACTTAAGATGGTGAATCAGCAGCTTCAAGACACCTTGGGCAAATATGGCGTTAAACCGGTCAACGCCTCGGGCGAAAAATTTGATCCTCAGTTTCATGAAGCAGTTGCGCAAGAGCCTGTGAGCAACGGTCATGAACCGGGAAACATCGTTCGAGAACATCAAAAAGGTTACACTTTGCACGGCAGACTTCTGCGGCCCGCTCGAGTCGTCGTTGCAACTAAATAAAATTTTGGAGGTTT
>JBFMCE010000145.1:0-5738 GCA_040754655.1 Bdellovibrionota bacterium
GATTCGAACTCTCGAGCGGTTTTACCCGCTGCTCCCTTAGCAAGGGAGTGACTTAGACCACTCGGCCACCTCTCCGCAGCACAAGAACTAAAGTCGAAGCAAAAAAATCATTTATTTTCGATGCATCTAACACAACCACTATCCTCTGCCTAGAAGTTTGTATTATCCTAGGGATAAGGGGTGAAACGGCGTGAAAAAACTCAAGGTCGCAATCTTGTTCGGAGGAAAGTCGGGCGAACACGAAGTCAGTATTGTATCGGCGTTATCGATTTATAAAGCGCTCGACAAATCAAAGTATGAGGCGACTTTAGTAGGGATCGATAAGACAGGTCGATGGTTGCTTCCAGACCAAGCGCGTCTTTTGGCTCAAAGTTCAAACCCCAGGCTCGTGAAGCTCAATGAAATCAAAGAGACCGTAAGTCTATTGCCGTTTCCTGCTGAGCAGAATCTTGTTCCCGTTGCTGCTGAACGTGGTTCCTCGACACCTTCGAGGTCAAGTTCAGGCCATCAGTTTGATGTCATTCTCCCTATCTTGCACGGTACCTATGGTGAAGACGGCACGGTACAAGGGCTGCTTGAGTTGGCCAACATGCCTTATGTAGGTTCAGGCGTGCTTGGTTCAGCGATAGGAATGGACAAAGAACTGGCCAAGCGGGTTCTCAGAGACGCGGGCATCCCGGTCGTGCCTTTCATGACTGTGCGAAAGGCCGATTTTAAAGCCAATATGGCCGCTATTCTTGCTGAGGCTCAGAGGAAGTTTGGATTTCCGTATTTCGTGAAACCGGCCAACATGGGTTCCTCCGTCGGGGTCAATAAGGTTAAGAACGAAAGTGAAGCCCGCAAGAAATTTGAAGACGCGTTTTCGTATGACACGAAGATCCTTGTTGAACAGGCTGTAGACGCAAGAGAACTAGAGTGTTCGGTTTTGGGCAACGAGAAACCTGAAGCGAGCATCGTGGGCGAGATCATTCCACACCATGAGTTTTACACCTACGAAGCGAAATACATTGATGGAAATGGAGCAGACCTTTGCATCCCGGCGAAGGATCTTTCTAAAGACACCTCTGATCGCATTCGCAGTATCGCGGTAGAAGCTTTCAAGGCCCTTGAATGTGCGGGCATGGCGCGGGTTGATTTCTTTTTAGATCGTCAGACTGCAAAAATTTATTTAAATGAGATCAATACGATTCCGGGATTCACACAGATCAGCATGTATCCCAAGCTTTGGGAGGCCTCGGGGCTTTCCTACCCTAAGCTTTTAGACAGGTTGATTGAGCTTGCGCTTGAGCGCCATCAAGAAAAAAACGCGCTCAAGACCTCGTATGATCCTAGCTAAAACCCTCTAAAATAGCCCCTTGCCCAGACCGGTAAAAACCTTTATAAGGAGCTTCTGCCTTGAATCAAAAAGCAGTCAGCGCGCCCGTAGCTCAGTTGGATTAGAGCGTCAGACTACGGATCTGAAGGTCATAGGTTCGAATCCTGTCGGGCGCGCCATTAAATTCCATTCAGGTTTGCTTCCATGCTTTGTCACTTCGTCGTTCACTCCTCGTTTCGCGTTTGGAGGCAACCCCGTCGGACGCCACCCTTATTTCCGGATCTTCTCTTTTCGTAGTGGGTAAAACCTGGAAAGCCTTTAGGCACAAGCGTTTAGGAACCTAAGCCGATAGTTTCTAAAGCTTCTATAACCGAAGGCACGCCTCTGTACAAGCTTAGCAAGATTATTGAACCCTTCGGTCCTTGCATTTGTGAGTCCAGTTTCAAAGTAAGCTAAGATCTCATTTCGCCATTTCATCAGCGTTTTTCTGAGTGTTTTGATCTCTTTAATTTCTGAGTTTGCCATCTCATCGGTCATGGCAGTCAAGGCTTTGGCTGCACGCTCAAAGCCTTTGATTCTATAGAACAGGTGCATCCGTTCTTTCCAAGAGTAAATCTCTTTAAGCTCTGGGTGATCTTCAAGCCAGAACCAGATTGTTTTTTGTTTAAAATATTCTAATTTATAACCATTTTTGAGCAATAATCTTCCGATTGGATTTTTTCTTCGATCGCCTGCTAGTTCTTTTCTACGACGGTTGATCGCAGGGGTTAGCAAGCGAAGTACATGGAATTTATCAGCAATGACTTTTGCATTTGGAAAAAACTCTTTGGCAAAGCCCTTGAAGGCATCACACATATCCAAGATAACGTTTGAGACATTTTCTCTGCCTTCGATGTGAGCAAGAGAACTCTCTAGATCTGCTCCAGTCTTGCCTTCCACAAGTTCAAAAGGTCGTTTGTTTTTGTAATCTACAATCACCGAAGCGTACTCAGTAAAGCCAAACTTCTTATTGCGTCTAAACGAGTGCTCATCGATTCCAATGGTAGATGGCCAAGGGTAATTGATCTTGCGCTTCAATTCGATTTCTAGCTGATCGTAGAGGGTCTTAAAAACGTATCCAGCAGACACACGATAAGTGCGCTGGACTCGTTCTAGATCAACAAAGTTTTCACAAGCCCACAAGATCGCTCGCTTGAGTCTCTGCGTTGTCCTGTGTCCTTTTGTGATCCCTGGAACTGGCTCTGTGAACGGTCTTTCACAGACTTCACACCAAAACCTTCGCTTCAAAATCTCCAAAAAAATCATTTTATCTCTAACTGGTGAATCCTTAACTTTGACCAGCCTGCGGTCATATACCGACTTGCTCAAAGTGGCGCATTTTGGACAAACTTCGGCCTCGGATACTTTCTCGACATGATAGTTGCTCGACGCTCTGTGCGAATAAGTTAATTTTATAAATTTCAGCTCGGGTAAAAGAAGACTCTGCGTTAAACTATTCACGGGCATAACTGTGCTATTCCTTTCGTTGAATTTTGGCGTAAGCACCTAAAATTCTACGCAAAGTAGTCGGTTATGCCCTTTTTCTTTTCCTATTTACTTATCCACCATCAATCGAGGAGACCCTAATAATAACTTGAGATCTTTACTATTTTAGGTCGTTTGCTCTTCTTAAGTCTCCTCTACTTTTTGCTTGGGACGCTTGAGTTGCCTCCTTTTCGATAAATGCCATATAGCCGTGTGCACCGTAGTCGAGTGAATGGATTTTTTTCAGACTTGCGATGACTTCAAGAGTCTTCTTCGTAAAACTAAGTCGATTTTCAAACGAATGAAGAAGAATCAATTCCAACATCTGCCCAACGCTCATATCACTATAGTCAGCCAACCCTTTTAAAACTTTTAAAATTTTCTTCTCAATTCGGACCCCTGTTTGCACCCGTTCAATCTTAATTATTTTATTTGATGTCACCATGGTAACATAGTAACAAACTGCCTCCCGAAAGTGAATGGATAAAGCATGACTGTGAAAATGATTTATGAGTTACCTAGTGCTGAAGATTATTGCGCACTTCGAATAAAAGCAGGGATGACGGCGCGCGAATTAAAATTTGTTCAAGTGGCTTTACCCAAATCTTTATTCTCAGTAATCCTCAGGCATGACGAAAAACTTATTGCTATGGGTAGAGTAATCGGAGACTTAGGTTGCCACGTCCAGGTGGTTGATATTGTAGTGGACCCTGAATTTCAAAAGCAAGGATTGGGGAATAAGATAATGATCGAAGTAATGAACTTCATTCGTATCTCGGTCCCAAAAACATGCTTTGTAAATCTCTTTGCTGACGTTAATTTTCTCTATGAAAAATTTGGATTCGTAGATTCAGTGAGATCCAAGGGCATGTATCTAGATTGGAAAAAGTTCACTTAATCACGAAAACCCAATTGATTTGCATTAGCACCACGTAAAACGCGTTTCTAAGAAACATTCTTGAGAACCATGCTTCCATCCATCGGCAAGTTCACAGTGAAGATAGAGCCGCCTCCTGGTTCACTCGCGACACTAATTGAACCACCGTGTTTTTCGAGAATTTCTTTGGCGATAAAAAGCCCTAGACCTAGTCCAGTTACCTCATTCGGAGAGACCGCGTGCTCAAATCTTTCAAAGATTCGCTATCAAGTAGCCACCCTGATTCTTTTCAGCTAGCGTCGATCGAAAAGAAATGGGGGTGGCCATGAAATTGTACTTAGTTCACTGCGGATTTTACGACACCGAATTATGTGACGGGCTTTATGAGGGACACGTGAATTTTTTTGTCGCGGCCGAGAGTTTCGAGGAGGCTAGAGCAAGAGCAAAAGAGATTCCTGAATTTAAGGCCAAACGCATGCATATCGACGGCCTGCAAGAAATTCTCGCCGCAAACGGATTTAAGATCAACCTCACCGAAGATACGCAGCTCGAAGGTCAAACTATCATTCGCAATCATAAACATAGAGACCTTGCTCCAAAACCAATGCAACCAACAGAAAGTCGAACATGACATGGAATTGCGAAAAGCGGCATCGCCAGCAGAGCTAGAAATGGTTTTTCCAGTCATGAAGGAACTGCGACCACATCTTACTTTTCAGAGATACATCGAGCTGATCGAGCGAGCTGCCCAAAATGACGGCTATGAAATCATAGCTGCATTTGACCGAGAAAAGTGCGTAGGCGCCATGGGCTTTCGGATCCTGTTCGATTTCGTGCACGGCAAACACATGTATATTGACGACCTTGTCGTCACCGAAAGCCATCGTTCGAAAAAGATTGGCGCAAAGTTGCTTCGACATGCCGAAGACACTGCCCGAGAAATGAAATGCGAAGCTCTGCGCCTTTGTACCGGCGTCGAGAATGAAGCTGGAAAACGCTTTTACGACCGCGAGGGTTGGACATTACGCGCAGTGGCTTATAAGAAGAAGCTCTAAGTGACCGCCTCTTTCCTTCGCCTTGGTGAAAATTATTTCAGGCGGGTTAATATAATCTTTTTTCTGCGCTCACTTTGGTGTTTTGCCGGGTAAATCCCGGCACTCTCCCGGCGTTCTCGTAAATGATCGAGATCAAGCACTCCTGTTAAAACCTGTCTGCGGTTTTTCGTTCCTTCAGCGAGCACGCCCGGGAAACCTGTGTCTTGCGGAGTTAAAATGGCGGCTTGGCCGTGGAGATCGGCGCCCTTTTCATCAACAGTACCTGTATGAACGGCAAATGCGTAGTGTTCTACTGCTCGAGCTTGGGCGGCCCACCTCACCCTGTAAAAACCCTTTTCACCCGTCATCGACGGAATCAAAAAGATTTCGGGTTTTTCCTTGGCGAGAATTGAAGAAATCATAGGGATCTCGCAGTCGTAACAAATCAGAATCACTGATTTTCCCCAGGGCGCATTAAATACTTTCAGATCATCCCCTGGAACCCAATGCCACGAGATCTCATCTGGCGTAAGAAAAAGCTTGTCTTGATAGACCGAACGACCATCGGGAAACGCTAGAACTGCCGTATTCACTATATCCGCATTACTGTTCAAGCGCGGATAGCTCCCTGCCAAAACAGAAATATTCATGCTGCGCGCGAGTGCAAGGGCATGCTGAAAAATAACAGGAGTTATTGAGGTCGCAAGCTCACGAAGTTGGCTCTCTTCCGGCCGCGACGGATCTAGCATATCGAGAATCGGCAGTTCGGGAAAAACAACTAATTCCGCACCCTGCGCTTTCGCATCACTGACGTGATCCTCTAACGCTCTCAGAAACGCGTTAAGATCCTTGTTCCATTCAATGGGATACTGAACGGCTGCAACTCTAAGGGTGGGTTTGAAAAGTTTTTCGCATTGAGAGTTTGCGTGACTGAACCTCAAGGAACCATCGAATAGAACAAGAGCAATGAACAATAACAAAAACCGCA
>JBFMCE010000146.1:0-5669 GCA_040754655.1 Bdellovibrionota bacterium
CGCTGCTAAAACAGGATACGTGGAAAGGAAAAAAATAATATAAATTAAACGCCACATGAAATGTCGCCTAACATTAGGTACTGTTAAGATAAAGCCATTTCGCCCAACCTGGCGCCTGGTCAGGCGCTAGAATCCCAGCCCAACTCCACCGGTTAAAAAGCCGTCATTTGAATCTAAACTATACAGGTAACCGATGGTGAACTTAGCAGCAAAAGCCAGCCCAACTTCACCACCTATCAGCGTCTGTCCAGTCTCGAGCGCGGGAAAAGGTGTGTGGTCAACGTCCTCCAATCCAAAACGCACTGGATAGCCCCAAGTACGCAGAAGACTGAGTTTGACCCAAAGTCCAGCGACTTCAATTGCCGTTGCATCTAACTCAAAAGGCCTGATTTCTTCCATCCACGCGGCACCCACACTCGCTTTTCCACCGCCAAGCCCGGGTTCAATTTGAAGCAGCAGACCGTAAGCCTTTTCATAACGATGAGGCACCACACCTATTTTTTTTGACTTTCCGATGATCACTCCCAATGATCCAGAGATCACTTGGGGCACCGACAACGCAACGCCAATCAGCGGCCTACTGATGACGCTCGCGACAGGCTCTTCTTCTTCGTGCTCCCAGTTTATAGCCCGAACATGAGCAGACCGCGTTTCATCACCTTCGACCGAGACTGACGAAATCTCGACGCCCTCAGATGCCTGACCAACCGTGGTTTCGCTGTTCGGACATTTACCCCAACTAGAAGGTGGCAAACTTGATACAAGATTGCGCGAAAACTCTTTCATCACATGCTTTGAGACAAGCTCTGACAACGCCTTTTGCCAATTGCCAGCGACATATTCCTTCATAAAAGCCTTCCGAACCGCGATCGCTCCTTTGTAGGCAGTGAGAAGATCTATCTGCAAAATCCGCATGCTCGAGTCAGAGGGGCTAGGATAAATACGCGCTCGAAAAACATAGTCAGAACAAGGAATCACGCATGAATTGAAATCACAAATTGCCTTTTCAATTCGAAATAGCTGACTGTTATTTCGCGCGACCTCTAACTCTAATGCATTGAGAAGCAGCAGATCACCATCGGGCCCAGCTTGGTCGTTCACTGTAAACAAACCGACGCTCGGTTGTTCTTGGGCGCTAACACTCGAAGTGATCAAAAATGACAAGGCAAAGAAATAAATAAAAAGCATAGACGGTGCATATATTAACGCATAGCATTATTCAATAAAAACAAATCCCTTTGATCACGATCAGGGCTTCAACCCTGTTTGCATTTGCCACATCCTTGTTACTTCGTGGCCAAGAATGGCGCCACCCGCTGATCCTTCGAAAAAAACAAAGCAAAACGACCGGTTTTTCAATTTTATTTAGAGCGATCGACTCTGTATAGATGTGCATTCAGGAGGCTCGATATGAAATGCCCAAATTGCAAGGATCCTGTTTTAGTGATCTCAGAAAGACAAGGAATAGAAATTGATTACTGTCCTGACTGCCGCGGAATCTGGCTTGATCGCGGTGAACTCGACAAAATCTTGGAAAGGTCAAGAAACTCTGAAATCCAGTCAAAAGAAGAGAAATCTTATCATCAGCAGTCTCATCACTCTAGCTCGTACCAGAAGCCGTACAAGCGGAAGAAGTCGTTTTTAGAAGAACTTTTCGACTGAACAACACCACCTATCGTTCATGGCCGGAGACTAAATGGAAATATTCACCCAGCAGTACCTACCTTGGATTGGATTTCATGTTTTCCTCTTTACCGCCCTGGCGGTTGACCTCGGCGTCTTTCATCAAAAGGCTCATGAGATCAAATTCAAGGAGGCACTCACGTGGAGCGGCATTTGGCTAAGCTTAGCACTTCTCTTCAATGCCGGGATTTTTTACTTCAAGGGTCCTGAGCCAGCGCTTGCGTTTCTCACGGGATATCTCATCGAGTGGTCGCTCAGCGTCGATAATCTCTTCGTTTTTCTCACGATCTTCTCAGTTTTCTGCGTGCCTCCAAAACAACAGCATCGCGTTTTATTTTGGGGAATACTGGGAGCTCTTCTAATGCGTGCGTTGTTTATTTTCGCAGGCCTTGCGCTACTAAAACAATTCCATTGGGTCGTCTACATCTTCGGCGGCTTCCTGCTTTTCACCGGCATCAAACTCGCTATTGTTGAGCAAAAAGAAGAAGACCCTAGAAATCATTGGTTGGTGAGACTCACAAGAAAATGGCTTCCCTTCACCGACAGCTACCATGAAGGCAAGTTCACAATTATTGAAAAGGGACGAAGGCTTGGGACTCCTCTCTTATTGGTGCTGGTGATCGTTGAAGCGACAGATCTTGTTTTCGCGGCCGACTCGATTCCGGCCATTCTTGCCATCACCGATGACCCGTTCATCGTTTACACCTCGAATGTCTTTGCCATCTTAGGACTGCGTTCGCTTTATTTCGCACTCGCCGGTACAATGTCGCTTTTCAAGTATTTGCGATACGGCTTGGCGGGAATCTTGGTTTTTGTCGGAGCTAAATTGTGCCTGACCGATGTTTATAAGATTCCGATTGGAGCTTCGCTTGGCTTCATTGCTGTGTCGCTCGGCACAGCAATTGTCTTCTCGATTCTTGCGGAGAAACGAGACAAGGTCAGTTATCAAGAAGAGAACTCTTGATTAAGCCTGTCATCGAAAGCAAGCCGAATGAAGCGCCCCTTTCGGGCCAGGACACTGACCTCGTCACGGAAAAACTTTTTTCACGTCACCTTGGGCATGACAACACAGGAACGCCTTGAGCTTGCTCAACAAAGGCTTCCAATGCGTCATGCTTCGGAGCTTGGCAACGAGGTTGCCCTTGAAACTCTTTTGAGCCCCACGTTCCGAATCGGCTCCACACCTCTGGGCCAGAATACGCGACAAACACCTGGTTGCCGGTGATATCCGCCCATGCAGACAGGTATTGCATGTAGACGTCACGCATTCTCGGGTCACGGTTGATTGCAACAGCAGTCTGAACGCGCGCATCAGTGTTTCCAATGATGTGCTGACCGCCCTCGTATGCCACCAAATCAATATGCGCGTAAGCCGGGCGGCTTCTCAGGTAGTTCATGTCAGATTGAGTGCGAGAGATCGGACCAGACAGGATTTGATACCTTCCTGAGCCATCGCGAACAAACGCGGCATCGACCGACTCATATTGTTCGCCTCCGCCGAAATACGGGGCAACCGCAAATGCATCAGTGTATACCGATGCCTGTTCCGTTCCATTCCATCTGAAGCTCAGTTGGTATTCCCCCGAAAAACTCGCATTTCCGGTGAATCCGCCCATCACGCGAACTAGTCGCGAGGTCGGCGTGCCAGGGTTTCCAGTCATGACCTCTTGAAAAATTCTCATGACTTGAACTGTTCGCTGCGCAAAGTAGTAACGGCCATAGCGATAGCAATTCTGTTGAGCTGTATTCCATGAATAGCTAATCCCGCAGACGTCTAATGGTCCCGTTCCGTCTGGGTCACATTCAGCAGATGGGTTCGGGCTGAACGCCTGACAGCCCATGCGGTTCACATAAAAGTATTGATCAAACATGTTGTTCCAAGCTTCGTTCGAGTACTCAACATAGACCTTAAGGTCTGGGGCGAGCCTCGCATGAATGGCTTGGGCGATATTACGAACGAAATCATCGCTTGCCGTGTGAGGAATATTAATCCACGGATCTGCATGCAATTGATTCGACAGATCTACCATCACATCAACCGGAGTTTCTCTCCAAAAAGCCCTTGAACGCGCTGGGTAGTCGCTCCAATTCACAATGAGTTTAGATTCATTGGCATCAGGTACCCCAGACTCTCTGTTGGTTTCCATCCAGTCCATGAAGCGCAGGACTTTGGACTTGCGGTAGTCTGCAAGGAATTCCGGATGAAAGATCTGACTTTGATAGTTGCTTGTGAATGGAATGCATCGATTTCCGGCGCCGCATTGCGAGTCTTGCCTGCAGGAAAGCGCGACATCTTGGGAGCATCTGCCGCCTGGGACAATGACTCTCAGGTTGCGCAAGTAATTCGCGGGATTTATGCTTGTCAGGGTGATGAAAAGCCCCGTCGTACTCGTCAGACTGACGACGATGCGCCCAGGAACGTTCTCAATGATATCAGTTGGGCGCGGACCCGAGAGTTGCAACGTTCCTTCGCCGTCATAGAGAATCGTATAGTGCCCTTCAGGGATGCTCACTCGGGTGCCTGCGGCGTCAGTTCCAAGCACAAGCGTGCGAGCAACTTGTCCGGGCTGAAGAGAGCGGACCCAACCGTTCTCGTCGAGGTCTAAAGCCCTGCCATCATTCCAAGTGCCGCTAGTGCTGCCTGAAAAAAATGGCTCAGCGTTCTTCAATGCATCAACAAATGGCCGCGCTGTCGAATAATAGCTGCCACGGCCAAGATTCATCCCGACTGGTGAACGGTCATTGCCCGAATTGGGGCCAGGTGTAGGCGATGGCGTTGGTGTTGGTAACGGCGTTGGTACTGGTGACGGTGAGGGTGCTACTGGTCCCAGAGGAAACCGAATCGCTGGACCTGCGGTCGTTACATTCAAACGGTTGCTGCATCTTACAGGCTGAGCTGAGGTTGTAGGATGCGCACAAGTCACGAAAGAGTATGCCGAACCTGAATTTAGATACTGCGTGACTATTCGAAACCCTACTCCCGTTTCAGGATTGCCTTCAACATTGGCCCAGGGGCTTGTATTCTTTCCGATCTGAACACACCGCTGAGCACTGCTGACGCACTGATAAACACTATAGTTTTGCAGCGGGTAAGCACTTAAAGAAAGACCCGTGGCCGGTAAATTGAAGTTCACCCCATGATCTCCTCGAACCATCGAAGAAGCGCTGATGCTCAAAGAACCAATCGAGGCTGGAAGCTCTTGCGCCGCGGCACCGAGGTTGATTTGACGGGGCCCCGTCATCGAGGTCTGCAATGCCCCACTGCATTGCAGGTCTCCAGGAGTTTGCTCAAGACACACCCTCAAAGCCACTCGTGTTCCTGTCGGCATGTGCAGCCCTCTAAGCACAAGCGAACTCGTTGGCGTTGTCCTTCTGAAGACGTATGCCTCAGGAGTAGAGGAGGCCTGCCTTGTGGTGTTCATCCTCAGACCAAGCTCAACAAAATCAGTAGAATCGTAAAGCTGCGGTTGATCAAGAATAGTATAGAAAACACGCATCCTAAGCGCGAAGACTTCGCTATCGGAGAGCTGGGTGCTAAAAAGCCAGTCAAACCCGTAGAAGTTCGTTGAGGCGGGGCTCGCTGAAAAACTCAGAGGAAAACCGCTTTGCGCAGGCGGAAGCTGTATCGCAAGACCGCGATTTCCCGCCAAGAAAAAAACCAGGGACAAAAACAAAAATAGCGCGCGCATAGGAACACCCCAAATGTCATGACTACGGTTTTTCGTGACTCTTCCCTAAAATGATCGTCCATTGATCGAGCAGCTTTAGCTTGCCGTAAACCGGCGCGGGAAAAACTAGCCGCCAAAGGCCTTGGCGAACTAGGAATTCAAATTGCGTTCCAAAGGAGCAAGACCCCTTGTTAATGGCGAGAAAAAAATTCCGGCATTGAATGACAACGAACGAAAACCCAATAAAATTGTGGGAGCCGCAGGGGATCCGAGATCAATATATAAATTAAAAATATTTATGCCGAAATCAGTCACTCA
>JBFMCE010000147.1:0-5564 GCA_040754655.1 Bdellovibrionota bacterium
CTTCTCTCTAAAATTGAACCACAAATCAAAGAATCCCAAGCTGATCACCAAAGGTAAAAGCAACGCGACCGACAAAACATAACCGAGCGGTCTGAAAAAGCCTTTTACACCCCAAAGATCAAACAGATAGTTGGTGATCGCAAGACCTTGTAAGGCATAGATTGCCATCAAAACCTTGAAAACATTCAACGCGACGTCCGAGAGCAAGGGAATCTCTACTACCAGGCAAAAACCAGCGACCAAAGTCGGCCATACAAGATGATCAGGCGCTTTCCATGACTTGAAGAAATCCGGGCTGAGCTTCAAAGCCTCTCTTGCATGATGGATGTTCAAACGAAGCATCAACAAAACATTGCCGACAGTGAGCATCAAAAGGGTGATCGTGATGGCACTGGGAAGTTCGTAGAGAATATTCCGTTTGGTCATCTCCGGGTCCACCAGAAACTTATCCAAATCCTGGCTTGATAAGTTTGAAGTGGCCTTGTACTTCTCTACATTTCCCGCGACCTGATCGACAAAAGATGCCACAAACCCTTCAAGCTTTTGAATCGGGTTGATGTCGAATTTGTGCGAGTAACTCAATAAAAGCAGAATTGAAACCAATAGCATCACGCCAACAGAGAACACGACGTTCCACTCTATCTTTAGCCGCAACTTCACGCACTCTGCGATCGCCGCAGCAAGCACGACTGCGACCACGAAAAAAACAGCAGAATTCACGCGTCCAGAGGCCGCGAACACAAGAGCAATATTCGTGAGCGAGCTCAAGATCCCTATCACCCTGCCGTATCTCAAATGAGTGTAAATCAAAGGTAACGCGGAAAATGCGGCAAAGATCACACTCAAGTAAAGCGCAGCGCTTAAGAAAAAGGGCACTGCCACGGCCAATCGAAATAGCGCTCTGCCGCCCCCTAATGCTGCCGGCTGGTTCATAGATTCTGTTGGGCTGTTCACCACTTCCGATCCTTTACGGTTTTCGCACTTCGTTTAAAAACGACTGTCAATTAAGTTATGCGATTCACTGTAATGTACAAGCGCCAACTGCCTTGCTCGCTTGAGCGCCACAGTCAATTTACGCTGGTGTTGAGCGCAAGTCCCTGTGACTCTTCGGGGCAAGATGGTTCCGAAGTCGAGCATAAACGATTGCATCAGCCTTACGTCTTTGTAATCCAAGACGATTTTATTATCAGCACAGAATCGGCAGACTTTTTTTCGGTGAAACGAGCGTCGATTCGAAGAACCTTCATCCTCCCCGCGATCTGCTCCGTATTTTTTTTCTGAATAATTATCACGTTCAAACATTGCGCTCTCCGTCTCTTAAAAAAATAATTGAGTTATGCTTCAACTACGGGCGAAGGAAGTGTCGCGACGTTTGGAGAAGGCGAGCGTTTGAACTTCGTAGGATCGAAATCGTCCCCCAGCTTTACGCTGAGAAAACGCAAAACTTGTTCGTTAATGCGCAAATTTCTTTCAAGTTCAGCAACCAAGCTGTTATTGCCCGTAAAAGCCAAATAGGTGTAAACTCCCCGAGTCTCTTTCTTTATAGCATAAGCGAGACGTCGGCGTCCCCATTCTTCCACCGCAATGACTTCGCCGTCATGCGACTTAACAATGGACTTTAACTTTTCAACCAAAGCTTTTTGCTGATCTTCGCTAGAATCTGCGCGCAAGATAAAAGTTGTTTCGTAACCGATCATTGAAACCTCCTTATGGTTCACTAGGTTAACTACCTAAGTAGTGAGCCCCTTTCACTCGAAAGGAGCAAGGAAACTGGTTCTACGCGAACCTGTTAAAATAATACTGAATTCAGGGCATATAGCATAAACCCTGAAGAAAGGTCAAAAGCGCAATAAGATTTAAAATAATATGTCGTTTAGCGACAAGAAGTTGCCCGTTTCACGGTCTCCGGCAGAACCTAACCCCTCAGGGTTGCGACTGAATTCCGCCTGTGCTCCCTGTCTACAAGCAAGTGCGAGCGCTTGGTCGCGAAGCTGATCTTCGTATTTCGCAGTGCACTCTTCCTTGATTTCAGAAACACTGTCTTTGTTGAGACCGACCAGGAAGCTGAATTGTCCGACCTGGCAGGCAAAAATCGCTTCCGGTTTACGTCGAAAGCTTGCGACTCCCTCACAATAATTCATGCAATCTCGTTGGTCGCCGGGCTTGCCCTTGTAGGCTTTCCTGCAATACACCTCTGGCGCCACTTCAACTCGAGCCGAAGTCCGCGCACTCCAATCGTCTGCTGAGGCATCAAAAATGGTGCTTAAAGTGCAAAGAAAGAGGCCTAATAAGATTATTCTCTTAGACATAAACTACCCGTACCCTCCAAAGATCCGTTAGAGTAATGCGCAGCAGTAGTTTAAAGTCTGTGTTTTGACAAGAGGGAGGAGAAAATTTATGAGTTCGCGTCACGCTCACTCACCAACTGGGCAAGTTTGAATTTTTTCGCATCATGCAAAAAAATTTTAGGCCGGCTCGCAAGGGCGTTTGAGTGGAGGGGACTTATATGGATACTTGCGAACCGGCCACAGGCAACAAGCAGGCCGGTTAACCCGGCAGCGTGCTGCTATTCTTTAGGCATTTAATGTTGTTTGGTTGTCGGGACCTGCTGAAACTCGAACAGCGCCCGCTTTTCCATTCACCTTACGCGCAGTTTTCTTTTTTGAGCTCTTAGCTTTGGTGCTCTTTTTGCTCTTGGCGCGAGCACGAGGACCACTTTTAGCGATTCCTTTATTGAAATCATCCCAAAGACCCTTGATCCCTTTGGCCAAGGTCTCTTGTTTCTTGTTCAATGGAGCGTTCTTCACATCTTCAATCACTTCAGGAACATCACCAATGATTTTGGTAGCAACTTTGGCTGTTTTTTTCACTTCTTCAACAGCCTCTTCCACCTTCGCTTGGGCGACGTCTCGCGCAGCCTTAACGTCTTTCATCGTCTTGGTTGCTTGATCGATGATCCACTGATCTATCAAATCTTTTGGAAAACGAACCAGTTTCCCTAACTTGATCGCAGGAAGCTCCCCGCGACGCACTTTCTTGTAAATCGTGTCTGGTTTGATTTTTAAGTATTTTGCTAATTCTTCGACCGTTAAAAGGATGTTCATTAATTCTTCGCCTCCATAAAACCTTCCCCTAGAAATTAGGTATAACAACGGCAAATCTAATGCGCAAGTATTTTCTAGGATTCACTAGGATTTACTGGACTGAGGCGCTTCTTTTGGATGGCTCGCACGACCACAATCGATCCTTCAAACAACAGGTAGAGC
The DNA here is from genome assembly GCA_040754655.1 of Bdellovibrionota bacterium. Lineage (GTDB taxonomy): Bacteria > Bdellovibrionota > UBA1018 > UBA1018 > UBA923 > JBFMCE01. Next base: position 3,267 of record JBFMCE010000147.1, read on the forward strand.
GGGACCATCAGAAGCAACATCGAAACAGCGTCTGGAGGCGCTACTATGGCTGAAACCATCGTGATGGCGATGATGGCGATGCGACGGTGCTCAACAAGTTTTTCGGCAGACAATATTCCTACCATCGCGAGCAAAACCACGACTACGGGAAGCTGAAAGGCCAAGCCGAATCCGATAAGAATTCGCGTCACTAGCGAAACATAGTTTTCAAGCGTAAGCCACGCCACTTCAGCGGATGTGCCATAAGACAAGAAGTACTTCACGCCGGCTGGAAATAGCACGTAGTAAGCAAACGCAGAACCCATGAGAAAAAACAGGCTCCCTGACAAGACAAAAGGAAAGACTCTCTTTCTTTCATGCGGGTGAAGACCTGGGGCGATGAAACCCCATAAGACGTAAAAATAAACTGGCGACAAGAATAAGAGTGACGCATAGCCGGAAAGCCTAAGATGCACGAAAAAATTTTCAAAAAGACCTGTATAGTAAAGATGTTGACGTTCGGGCGGCAAGTACTGAAATAAGGGTTGCCGCAAGAAGTCGAGCAGTTTATCACTTAAGAAGTAAAATCCGATGAACCCCGCAAAGAAAATCCAGAGGCAACGAACGATGCGGGACCGAAGTTCATCGAAATGGTCCCAAAATGTCATTTGATTTTTTTCCACTGTGCTGCAACTATTTTCCCATAAAGGGGCTTGTCAATGAATCCATCTCAGCGAAACATCTTGAAGTTTGCCGCGTTGGCGCTGGTCTTGTCTATAGTAATTTTCTTCGCCTATAAAATGCTCTCGAAAAAAGAAGAAGATCCGGCTCAAGTGACCGAGATGTCTTCACCAAGCCCACAGGCGTCGCCTTCGGCCACAACAGATGCACCCGCGACGCCTCCAACCTACGACCTCACGCCTGAAGCCTCTGGCTTGAGCAAGGCCACAGTGGTTATGAAGACCTCTAAAGGGGTCATTAAATTCAAGTTTTATACGAAAGACGCTCCTACCACTGTGAATCGTTTCGCAGAACTTGCGCACTCAAAGTTTTATAACGGCTTGGCATTTCACCGAGTCGTGCCAGGGTTTGTCGTCCAAGCGGGTGACCCCAAGAGCCGCAATAAGAATGATCCCACGGTAGGTACCGGCGGAAGCGGTCAAAAACTAAAAGCAGAGTTCAATGGCAGGAAACATGAGCGTGGGACGGTTGCGATGGCGCGAGCAGCAGACCCAGACAGCGCCGATAGCCAGTTTTATGTGACTCTCGGAAAATTTCCGCACCTCGACAATCAATACACGGTCATTGGCCAAGTCGTCGATTTCGGCGAGAAGCAGGGTGACAAAGACGTGCTTGATCGCATCCGGCAGTGGGATGAGATCACCGAAATGCACATTGAATAAAAGGGCGCTTGGATTTGGCGAATCTCACTGAACGTCGGGTTTTACGAGAGTGTTTGGGATGATTCCAGCCTCTTTCAAGCTTTTTTCAGCGCGCTCGCTACGAGTCTTCAACCACACTTCATAGAGCCTTAAGATATTCTTGGTGTCTTGCAGGCTGCTCGATTCGCTGATCTCTGCCAACACATCGACGAACCTCGGGAACTTCGATGAAAGCTCTGTAAACGTTTTTTGAAAAAAAGCATCAAATCCCATGTGCGCCAAACTTGCGTAAGCAGACCGTCCCATACCAATGTAATAGTCCACATCAACGACTTTGCGTGAGAGGCTGTCTGAGAAAAAACCTGCCGTGTACAAAGAGACGTCGCCGAGGCGCCTTAAGCCTTGTTGTTTTTGACCTTGGCTGTTGGCTGTGGCGGCTTGTCCCATGAGAAGAGCGAGCACTTCCTCGCGCAGGTTGCCGTCTTTATCGACAGCAAAGAGATTCTCAGAGAGCATGAACCTTCTGAGCAAATCAACGAGGTAAAACTCGGTTTCGGGATCAGCGTTTACCTTTTGGTTTTGCAATGCTTTTGTGACTTCTTGCTTAAAAAATACCGTGGGCTCAGAAACGACGCTTAGGTTTGCTGCTTTCTTCGCCTGTTTCAAAACTTTTCTAGTCAATGCTGGCTACCCCCTTTTGCTTCCTGAACTCCCTACCTCCTATTTTACCAGAGATTTGGACAGTGCAACCATTCGAACTAACATGTTGATATTACTAATTTATTTCAATAAAACCGAAGAAATAGGTAAATTGTTGACAAAATTACTCAAATAAATAGAATACGCCCACTTTGTTTAAGAATAGCCCTTCTTTTTTTTGGAAGAGCTTTTTGGAGGTTGTTTTCGGCTATGAAACGTTTTGAATGGGAAGAAGTTT
>JBFMCE010000148.1:0-5382 GCA_040754655.1 Bdellovibrionota bacterium
TGAATAAGAATTTCGAATTGTTTAAGATCAGCTGCAACCCATGGAGTTGCCGCAGTTCAGGCACTTATAACAAGCACCGTTTCTGACTGTCGTGTGTCCGCATTGATTGCAGAAAGGAGCATCTCCCATCATGTCTTGAAGGTGCTTGCTCAGGATGTTCGCACCACCTGAAGCACTTAAAGACTTGGTGGTTCTTCGATCATTTTCTTGAGAGAAAATCGAAGTTTGAACTTCCTCTTCTTCGGCAGAAACGCTTGCCTTGGCTTCCAATGGCGTTTCCATTGGCAAGGCCCTCGGAGCTGCGGTCGTCACAATGTCTTCTGGTTTCACGTGCACGAAATCAGTGCGTTGCAAATACTCCATACCGAGCACGCGGAAGACGAAATCAACTACTGAGGTCGCCGTCTTGATGTTCGGATGATCAACCATGCCCTGCGGTTCAAAGCGGGTGAAGGTGAAGACATCGACGTACTCTTCAAGGGGTACTCCATGCTGTAGTCCCAAGCTCACAGCGATCGCAAAGCAGTTGAGCAAGCTTCTGAACGTAGCCCCTTCTTTGTGCATGTCGATGAAGATTTCACCAAGACTTCCGTCTTCGTATTCACCTGTCCTCAAGTACACCTTGTGACCCGCGACCTTCGCCTCTACCGTAAAGCCGCCGCGTTTGCGGGGAAGCCTTCGTCTTTCGGTGATGGCCGGAGCAATGATCGGAGCAGCCGCCACTACGGCTTGAGCTGGTTCAGCCGTCTCTTTTTTCTTCTTCTTGTCAGAGCTTGAAAGAGGCTGGCTGAGTTTGCAACCATCGCGATACAAAGCGATAGCCTTTAGGCCCAGCTTCCAACCTTCCATGTAGATTTCGGCAACGTCTTCAACAGTGGCTTCATTTGGAATATTCACTGTCTTCGAAATCGCTCCACTCAAGAAGGGTTGAGCCGCCGCCATCATTTTGACGTGTCCCATGGGCGCAATGAATCGGGTTCCCTTTTTACCGCACTTGTTGGCGCAGTCGAAAACCGCCAGGTGTTCAGGCTTGAGATGCGGAGCTCCCTCGACCGTCATATGGCCGCAAACCACGTCATTGGCTTCATCGATTTGTTGATCAGAGAAACCCAGGTGCTTCAAGAGCCTAAACCCTTTTGCACCATGCTGTTCGGTCGTGATCCCCAGTCGCTTATAAATCTCCTCACCCAAGACATGCGATCCAAAGGCTTGCTCAAGCGAAAATACCCCAGGCAATGTCGCTTCGATTTTCCTGAAGTCGGCATCAACAAAGCCTTTTGATTTCAGCGAAGCCTCGTTGATATGCGGAGAGCTCTTCAAGTGCAGCGTGCCCATCGCGTATTCGATGATGGCGCCTGCTTCGTGCTCGCCATAGCCCAAGCTCTTCAGCGCGGCTGGGATGCTTTGGTTCACGATTTTGAAGTAACCGCCGCCCGCAAGCTTCTTGAACTTCACCAATGAAAAGTCAGGTTCGATGCCCGTGGTGTCACAGTCCATCAAGAGTCCAATCGTCCCTGTTGGCGCAAGCACAGTAGCCTGGGCATTGCGATAGCCGTGTTTTTCTCCGAGAGCTACGGCATTATCCCAATCCGCTCGAGCAGCGCTCAAGAGTTCAGAAGGAACCTTCGACTTTTGTATGGCATCCACGGCCCTTCGGTGTTTTCTCATCACTCGAAGCATCGCCGCCTGATTCTTGGCATATCCTGGGAAGGGAGCTTTCTCCCGCGCGACTTGAGCCGAAGCGGCATAAGCCGTTCCAGTCATGATCGCCGTGAGAGCTCCGCACCAAGCCCTGCCTTCTTCTGAATCATAGGGAATGCCTTTGACCATGAGAAGGGTGCCAAGATTGGCGTAGCCCAGACCTAGCGGGCGATAGTCATGGCTGTTCTTGGCGATTCTCTCGGTCGGGTAGCTCGAAAAATCGACCAAGATTTCTTGAGCGATCGTCGAGATGTGACATGCATGACGATAGCCTGTAACGTCGAAATTGCCTTCGGAATCCAAGAATTTGAGCAAATTCACGCTAGCGAGATTGCATGCCGTGTCGTCCAAGAACATGTACTCACTGCAAGGATTCGAGCCATTGATGCGATCAGTGCTTGCGCAAGTATGCCAATCATTGATGGTCGAATCGTATTGCACTCCGGGGTCGGCGCAAGCCCAAGCAGCAAACGAAATCTGATTGAAGAGTTCTTTTGCTTTATGAGTCTTATGGACCTTGCCACTCGTGCGGAATGTGGTGTTCCATTCCTTGTCTGCAAGCACGGCTTCCATGAACTCATCGGTCACGCGAACCGAGTTGTTTGAGTTCTGCCCGGCAACAGTACGATAAGCCTCGCCATTGAAGTCAGACGAGTAGCCATTCTCAATAAGAGCCGCGACCTTCTTTTCTTCCCTTACTTTCCAATTGATGAACTCTTCGATTTCGGGGTGATCAATATCAAGGATGACCATCTTGGCCGCGCGCCTGGTCGTGCCTCCGGATTTGGTTGCTCCGGCGCCACGGTCAAGCACTTCAAGGAAGCTCATCAAACCGCTCGAGAGACCGCCGCCTGAGAGTTTTTCCATATGGCCACGGATCTTTGAGAAGTTTGAACCGGTGCCCGAGCCATACTTGAAGATGCGCGCCTCATTTTTGGCCAGATCGAAGATCGCCATGAGGTCGTCTTCAACCGATTGAATGAAGCATGCAGAGCATTGTGGATGCTCATATGCATTCTTTGTTTCCTCAATAGAGTCTGTTGCTGGATTCCAGTAGAAGTTGCCTCCGCTGCCTTCGATCGCGTATTCTTGGTAGAGACCGCAGTTGAACCAAACGGGTGAGTTGAAGGCGAGTTTTTGCGTCACGAGAAGGTGGGTCAATTCCATCTCAAAACTTTCAGCGTCTTCAGCAGTCTTGAAGTAGCCGCCAAAACCTTCTGCTGCCTTGCGAATAGTATGAGCTACTCGCCGAATGAGCTGTTTTACGCTGACTTCACGGCCTGTGCCCGGAACGCCAGCTTTACGGAAATACTTGCTGACGGCGATGTCGGTCGCGAGCTGGCTCCAAAAATCAGGCACTTCGGCATTGTCCATTTGAAAAACGACGCTGCCGTCTGGATTAGAGATGACGGTGCCGCGTTTTTCCCAATCGATCTCTGAATAAGGATGCACGCCTTCCCTTGTGAAGAGTCGTTCGATCGTTAGGCCCTTGCTCTTCTTGATGCCAAGATCGAGCGGTATCTTTGGTGACGTCTTTTTCTTCTGTGTCTTACTTTTTGACTTTGTGACTTCCGTTTCGAGTGATGGCTGCATAACTTTGAGACCCCCTCCTTGTTTGTATCGAACAAAAACTTCTTCGAATTGACGGCTTCCGTTTGTTTGTCGCCCCCGACAAACGGTGAAACAAAAACCCTAACCCAATAGCAACAATAACGCATAGGTCAATGCGCATAAATTTATTGCCGCAGTGCGCTTGGCTTGCAAGTAAACGTTCTATTTTATAAATTTGCGTCTTTTGCGACGCGATCGGCGATGGCGCCTATAGGAAAACCCGCAAACTGGCGGTAATCCACTTCCATGACAAAAAAACTTCCTTTATCAACCGACCTTCTATTTAAAGAGGCTAACCCGAGATTTCGGGACCGGCAAGAAAAAACACAATATATAGTGCTTAATAATTTTTAGACCACTATATATTGTGGTCTTGAGTTTCTTCCGATTCTGTGGAACCCGCGATTTTTCGCGAGTCCCACAATCCGGCTACATTCTTATCAACGTTGTTTGCGCGCTCTCATCCAGAGTTCACAGAACCCTCGATAGATGTCTGCGATTTGAGCAACGGCTTTTTCACGCGAGAGCTGACCTTCTCTATGCGCTTTCAGAGAGTTCCAAAACACCGTACGTCCAACGGCGAAACCGATGACACCCGGAGTTCTTGAGGCCACAGTCAGCCAAGTGCGAACCTTTTCTTCATTTTCGCCACGGCCGAGCACGATCACACCTACATAGTCACGGTTTCCTACTCTTGCTTGCTGAGCTACTGCACGGCTGTCTTCCGCGGTTTCAATGCCCTCAAGTTTCCAAACATCAGGTTCGACACCAAAACGTTGGATTTGTTCCATCGCTTGAACCATGAGTTTCGGGCGCATGGTTGCATCATATTGCGCCACACTTCCATTTGCTCTTTGTAGCTGAGCATCAGTTGCGGGCACCAAGAGCTCAAACATGAATTTATGATGAGTGCGATGGCAGAACTCGCTCAAGCGTTTCAAGCGCTGAAGCTGGCGGTGATTCAATCCTTCATCGCCTTCTGGATTGTAGCGAACGAGAACTTTTACAAAAGTGGGGTCAAAAGCCTTGATGTGGTCTTCGTATTGGTGGCCGTATTCGAAATCAAATTCGTCCTGCCCGGACTTCTCAGCTGGCATCGCCAAGGCATATCCATTTTTAACCGCGTCGCGAGCGATTTCGTTGCCGAACTGCTCATCCACTAAGACGCCCGCATAGTCGGGGTTCACGCCGTCAGCGAGAGCCTTTTTAAAGCCGTCGTAGATGATCTTTTTATATGAAGCGATCAGTTTTGTTTCCTCAGCGGTGGGTTCCCTGTCTTTGATGCCAAACAGTTTCGCTTGAAATGATCCGCGGTGGTCAAAGGGCAGAATGAATAAATCCTTGGAATAGCCAAGATCTCGCATTTTTAGCCTCCTCAAAACAATGATTTCGAATACTTCCGTTTCTTTAAAGACACGACTACTCCACTCTCAAACTGATCATCAAGTTTATTATTCGTGCGATTGCAAAGGCCTCTCATGGTGAAGGCATCATCAAGAACAGGGCAGTGTTGCATATCGTCGTTAGTTCCTGATTGACTATCTCGGAAAATAAGAATTTTTTAGAGCCACGGCGTATCTTTAATTTTTATGAGTGGATTAAAACTAGGCGATCTCATTTTCGATCCAAGAAGGGTAGTCTACATTCCCTCGCTTAAGGCGGTGGTATGCAGTGGTTTGCTCGATGCCTTGAAGGTGAGCATTGTAGATGGTTTAAGGGCAGTTCTTGAGCGGGTTGATGCCGTAATCGAAGACCATAGGCCTGAATCTCTGGTCATTCTAGGTTCTTTTACCCAAGATTCGGCTTTACGGGGCCTCATGCGACGCTGGGGCAAACGCACCAAGATTCATCTTGTTGCGGATTCGATTGATTCTGACGCTAGGGACTTGGCTGAGACTCTGGGCGCAGAGGTTCATCATGAGCTTGTTTGGGGCCAGTATCGATTCGTGACCCAGTCCTCGGAACAGGATGCCGAACTTCAATTGTTTACGGTCATAGGGAAACCCAATTATTCGGTTCGCGTCGGAAGGCGTCCGTTCGGGGGAATGAAGCTTGCGGTGTTTTTAAAGG
>JBFMCE010000149.1:0-5331 GCA_040754655.1 Bdellovibrionota bacterium
ATGCAAAACAAGCGAGATCAGTATGAATCTGGACGTACGGCGCGTATACTCCAATTCCTTCTGGGATACTACGATCACAAAGACACCTCTCTTAGAGAGTATATCGGTAATAAGCCTGACTTGGTGATAGTTCAGAGAAAAAAATTAAACATTTTTTCTTGATGGCTGCCCGCCTCCTTCCCCTGGAGTCGCAGCCCCCGACAACTTCTTCCTACTGAAAAGTCTACCCAGAAATCACGGTGACAATCAACACTCACTCGATGTCGCGCTTAAAAAATTCTTCGTCCGTAGAATCCCCAGCGCCCGCAGGTTGCACTTGAACGCCTGTACCGCCGCTCCCAGCGGCTTGTGAGGGAGTGCTCGCAAGACCGGTCCTGCCGCCAAAGGTGGGTTCAGTCCCTTCAATGAAAACTTCACGTATAGCGCCTGCCCTGTTTGCACGAGCGGGCTTACCAGTTTTTGAATCAATGAAGGCAAAAGTTACCCCTTTTGGCACGGTGAACTCGGTGACTGGATAGGGTTTTACCGCCTCTTTCATGAACTCAAGCCAGATCGGAAGAGCAACAAGCCCGCCCGTCGAGCGTGGACCTAAACTTTTCTGAGCATCAAACCCCATCCAAACCCCAGTAACAACTTGCGGCGTAAATCCCATGAACCAGGCATCAAGATAGTCATTAGTGGTGCCTGTTTTACCCGCGGCTGGGCGACCTAGGTTCTTCGCCTCCGAGCCTGTGCCCACGGTTGCGACTTCGTTCATCAAATGCGTCATGACATAGGCTGTCCTAGGATCCATCACGCGAGCCGGATCTATTGGGTCGGGGGTAAAAACCCCTCGAGTAGCATCGATTTGCTCGGCGCTGCGCTCAGCTTGGAGTTGGCCCGCAACCAAAACAGGTTTAGGCGGCGGGGCAAGATTGGCGCTTTCAATGTTCGCAGTCGATGAAAAGGCCTGCTCTTCCAAGACTTTTCCATCACGATCGACGACTTTATTGATGAAGATGGGCTTAACTTGGCGCCCCCCTCTCGGGAAAACCGCGTAAACCCTGCACAGGTCGAGCAATGAAACCGTCGATGAACCTAGGGCAATCGAAAGGTCTTTATTGAACTTATCCGGAAAACCAAGCCTCTTCGCGTAATCGATGAGGTATGGGATCTCAATGTCTTGCACTATTTTAATCGTGGGAATATTCCTCGAGCGAATCAACGACGATCTAAAAGTCGTATCGCCATAAAACTTCTCTTCGAAATTCTCTGGCTTCCACTTCTCGTTCTCGCCGGCATCAAAGACGATCGGCGAATCTTGAATGATCGTCGCCGGGGTGTAGCCCTTGTCGATGGCAGCGGCATAAATAATGGGCTTGAAAACCGATCCTGGCTGCCTCTCAGCCTGGATCGCACGATTAAACTCACTTTGTTTAAAGCTATAACCGCCTACCATCGCGTTGACTTCGCCGGTAATGACGTCCATTGAAAGAAGGGCGCCTTGAACAGCGGGTTCTTGTTCAAGCGCCAGCGACGCCAGCTCGGTGCGCGCGCTAGGCTTGGTTACCAAGCGCACAAAAATCACATCCCCCTTTGAAAGGGCCTGCGACGGACGAACGAGAGGCTCGACCCCGGTCGAGCTAGGCACCTTTACGAGCTGGGCCCATCGCATTCTTTCGAGCGCGATCGTTCCTTTAAGAAGCCCGAGGTCAACAAGTACTTCCTTTTTCTTGTCATCGACCCCAAGCACCAAGCCCTGATAAATCGCGTTTTCTTCGAAAGCATCGAGCTCTGTCTTGCCACTTTCGATCCTTGCCTTGAAATCAATCGAATGCTCACCGTCGGGCATGAGCACCCTATAAGGAAACTTTTGGCTCAAGTTATAGTCCGTGAGCTCAGCCACGGCCGAGGCGACCTCTGACTGCGTGCGAACCTTCATGATCGGCCCACGATAACCCTGCTTTTTGTCCATACTGCGCAATCCCTCTTCCAAAGCCTTCATGGCGACCACAGAGAGTTTTGGATCAATCGGGGTGTGAACCGACAAACCTGATCCATACAGGGTTTCCTTGCCGTATTTCTCAAGCAAGTATTTGCGGACATGCTCAACATAATAGGGAGCGTATTTTTCGTTCAGATCCTGGCCAAGATAGATTTTAACGGGCTCCCTCAGGGACCGTTCCATTTCATCCCTCGAGATTGTTCCGTCTTCCATCAAACGGCGCAAAACGTACTGCTGTCGTTGCTTGGCTTGTTTTGGATGAGCCAGCGGAGAATACTTGCTGGGCGCCTGCGGCAGACCCGCGAGAAGCGCGCTCTCCGCGATCGTCAAATCTTTGGCCTCTTTATTAAAATAGATCCTGGCGGCTGCTTCAACGCCGTAAGCGCCTTGCCCGAGATAGATCTGATTGAGATAGAGGAAAAGTATCTGGTTCTTATTTAGGTTCTTCTCCATGCGATTGGCTATGATGACTTCTTTCATCTTTCTAACGAAGCTTCGTTCAGGCGTGAGCAATAAGCTCTTTGCGACTTGCTGGGTGATCGTGCTACCGCCCTGCACGACCCTTCCGGCCCGAAAGTTCGCGATCGCCGCTCGCATGATGCCTTGCAAATCGATCCCTTGGTGGTCAAAAAAACGATCGTCCTCGGCCGCGATGAAGGCTTTCTGGGTGATTTCCGAGATTTTCTCAAGATCCACGACATACCGGCGTTCTTCGAAAAACTCGCCAACAACGGCGTCACCGCGACCATAAATCCTCGTCACGGTGAGAGGCTTATAATCCTCGGTCGTAACGATGCTCGGTAGTCCCCTTGAAAATGAAGCGAACATGGCGATTCCGATGACTGAGCAGACAACCGTCGAGACGACCAAAACAATAAAGAGGTATTTGAGGAAACTAAAAAGTACTTTCACTCTCGTCCTTTCAATCCAGCCATTTTTTCACCGCCTCACGGCCCTGAAAAATGAGGTCGGCTTTCGCATCAAAATCAAGATACCCCACTCCGTCAGTGGAAACGGTGATCACTTCGTCGCATTCCTTCAGCTGCTGGCGCGCGATCGTTCCGACGGAATGCATGAGGACGGCGATCTGTTCCTCGATGTCATCCGCGGGTTCGAAATTATCGCCTCGCCCGATGACATCCACGCAAACCACGTCTCCGAGCCCCAACTGCTTCGCCTGCTCAACTGGAAACGGGGTATCCGATGCGGCTGAGATGCGCTGAGTGTTCTCGACTGCAAATGGCTTCAAAATACCCGGAATCGCCATCGCTCCACGAACGATGTCCGCCGCATTTCCGCTGTTTTCTATGAGAAGCTGATTTGATTTATTTCCCCAACTCAATGAAGCAACCCAAGTGGGAACCTTCATTTTCCGCAGCTGCTCGACTTTGACGGCTTGTTTCAAGAACTGGTGCAGCTTCTTCCCGCGAGCGACTTTTCGCCCAATCAGGGGGATGTTGAGCGGATAATCCAAGAGCGTCTCCTTCTTGAACTTGTGCATCTCCCATTCAAGGCCATTGAGGCTTGAACTCGCCCAAATGGTTCCGATCAACGCGCCCATCTCAACGCCAACGATCGCGCTGATGGGCTTTTGTTTTTCCTCCAGCTCACGCAACACGCCGAGATACGCCATGCCGCGAGCAAGTCCAGGGCCAAGCACTAGAACATATCCATCTTTCGGCGGAACATAGTCGGGCGCAGGCTCAGGCCCTACGGGTCCTTGCGCCTCAGGCGAAGCCGGAAAATTCTCTGGTGGATTCGGTCCCACCGGCGAACCTTGATGGGCTTGTCCATTAGGCGCGGTTTCCACAGATTCCGGTGGTTTGGGTGAAGACTTCACCTTGCTCCGCGCGCAACCCGAGGAAAGAAAAAAACTAACCGATAAAATTAAAGTGACAATAATTTGTTGGTTCATTTGCCTATTCTGTAGCGCAGCGCAAATGCATTAGAAACTCTGTATTCCCAGTCGTACCCTTAAGAGATGATTCTACCAGTCCACAGACCTTGAAACCAATGCTTTGTGCGAAGGTCGTGAGATCTTCCGTTACTTGACGGTGAAGCTTTGGATCTTTGACGATTCCCCCTTTGCCCACCTGCTCTTTACCCACCTCGTGTTGAGGTTTGATCAAACCAACGACCTCAGCGCCGGGTTTAGAAAACTTCATCACTGACGGAAGAATGAGCTTTAAAGATATAAATGAAGTATCGATGCAAACAAAGTCGACTTTCTCAGGCAGAAGCCCCGGCTCGGCCGCCCGCATGTTCACGCCTTCCATAACAATCACGCGCCCGTCGTTCCTGAGTTTCCAATGCAACTGATTATGCCCTACATCCACGGAATAAACCTTGGACGCGCCATACTCTAAACAAATTTGGGTGAACCCCCCGGTTGAGGCCCCAATGTCTAGGCAGATTTTTCCCCGCAGCTCGATCTGAAAAGTCTCCAACGCACCTTTAAGCTTATAGGCACCCCGTGAAACATAGTCATCCGACTGGCCACGAACGCGCAGCAAAGTTTGGTGATCTAGCTTGAGGCCTGGCTTTTCGAGGAGTTTATCGCCCGTTAAGACCTTGCCAGCAAGAATAAGGGCTTGGGCCTTTTCTCGACTTTCCGCTAAGCCTTGCTCGACGACCAAAACATCAAGCCGAACCTTTTTTGGCATGCTTGTCTAAGAATTATTGAGAGGCTTGGTCTCAACTCCGTCTGGAGTAACCCTTGAGAGGATCTCGATGCGTTTTTCAGCTTCGGAGAGCTTGGTGTGACAGCCACGGGTAAGATTGATGCCCTCTTCAAAGAGCTTAAGGGAGTCTTCAAGTGAACACTCGTTCTGCTCGAGCTGTTTTACGATCTCCGCCAGCCTTTTGAGAGCGGCTTCTAGTTTGATTTCCGACATAATCGATCCATAACATTGGCAAATTTTGCCTGCAAGAACCCTTTTTCATGCCCTTCCGACAGGCCGCCTTAACATTTTTCCCACCGAGTTTTTAGCTGCATCAACCGAAAAGATCTTTGAGATGGGTGCATTCTTGGCAAAGCCTCGATTCAGTCGTTTGTTCCTGCTGGGATTAGTGGGGTCAGTGTGCCTTGCCGCGACCGCACCACAGGAACCTGTCTCGGCGCCGCTTTCGGTTTCAGATGAGACGAGGCGGGCGGCTCCGCCTGCCGCCGAAATAAAAAAACTCTCCGATGCTCATTACTCTGAAGTTTCTCATTCGAGGTTGCTTGAAATTTTGACAGATCCCCTCAATCGAGTGAGTGAAGACTTCAAAGTGCCCGCGGGGCTGACGCCCATGGTGAGTTTTTGGATCAATATCTACGCAAAATATTCTTTTTATCAAATCTTACT
>JBFMCE010000150.1:0-5297 GCA_040754655.1 Bdellovibrionota bacterium
TAAAGAATCGAGTCGTGATTGGATGGTTGAAGCGGAAAAAATTAAGTGGTGGATGTATCTGATTAACCAAGCTTTAACAAGTCATCTTAGTAAACTGGCGGTTAAGAAAGATGAGAAAGGAAGATTTTTCTTTCGTCCAGATAAAAGTGGTGCTACACGAGTATGGCGCAACACTAAGGATAAACCTCGTGAAGTAGCAGCCAAGAAGATTAATCGACTAAATGGAGCAACTTTTTGGGTACATCATGCTGCGATAATTAAATTTAGGAGGCTAGGGAACAGATTTTTTTTGATGATTGAGCCCACCTACCTTTTCACTTCCGATGGAGAGCATCCATTTGGTGGACAACGAATGGGACGTATGGTGTTCATCTGGGGTGGACGACAGAGGAATGCGGACATTTTGAGAAATTTAATTTTTTGGACGAAAGCTATTGCTCGAAGTGAAAACAAGATAAGGATCGAGACAGGAGGCGAACCAATTATTGTGAAAGGTGTTCCAGCCATCGCATTATCCAATGTTGGAGTAGAGATGGATCACGTGCGGATTGGGTCACTCATGAGCACTGCTGACAATGAGCTTGAGGAAGCGGTGCAGGACGTTGAGATCGTTGAGGCTGACGAAACCGAGAATGATGGAGATCATGAAGAATAACAGAAGTGCAAATTTTGCTAAACGCTATAGCACGACTAGGCGTCAATCTGATTTAGATTCTCTGCTCAATCAGATGCCGCCGGCCTTCGAGAGTTTCTTTATAGAAGAGCCCAAGCTTTTGTTCGCAGGGAACTTTACCGGGGTTGATCCGAAAGTCGGCATTGAACAATACGGGCCGTTTTCTAAATCTAAGCCTATCATTCGAATTGGCATTATCGGATCTGGGGATGGAATTAATACATTTAGAGCTTATTTAGACAATGCTCGACGCCCAATACGCCCAGGTCTTAATGCACGTGGTAAGCATTACGATCCACTTGTCATCCCTGATTTTCCTGGTGTCGATGAGGTCACCGCATTCCGTACCAATTTTGTGACTGATACTTCCTTGCAACGATCAATCCCGGAAAAGAGGTTTGAGATTGCAGTTAAATCAGACAATGTTACTGCAAAACTCCGTAATGTAATTGAATTGGTGATCAAAGAGTTGGAGGTGTTAGCTGATTCAGAGCCTGAACCAGATGTTGTTGTGGTTATAATGCCTCCTATAGTTGAGAGAGAATGTGCGGGGGTGGGCACAGCGTTTCGAAATACCAAACTAATTCTTACTCCTCCCCAAAGATTCGAACGGAAACTATTAAAACGTCGTCATAAAACAGGCCAGGAATTCTTTCCATTTGACTTTAGCGATGCATCTGTTGATGGGGAACAAGGTTATTGGAATTTTCATCATGCACTAAAAGCGCACGCAATGAAGTTTGATCTTCCGACTCAACTTGTTTGGGAAGGACGGCTTGGCCAAGGACGGACGCAAGATCCTGCATCTGTGGCTTGGAATTTATTTACTGCTCTTTATTACAAAGCTGGCAACATTCCATGGCAGCTTCAACATATTTCTCCAAATACCTGCTACGTTGGTATCTCTTTTTATAAAGAAAGCCCACTTGGAGGAGCGGGCATGCAAACGAGCCTTGCTCAAGTTTTTTCCGGGGCTGGTGAAGGTTTGGTACTCAAAGGGGGAAGGGCTATCGTAGATAAGAAACGCGATTTGCAGCCACACCTAGATGATCAAGGCGCTGAACGATTACTACAGCAGGCCATAGCCCTTTACGAGCAGCATAACCATAACAAACCATCTCGTGTCGTAGTACATAAAACATCGCGCTACTGGCCTGAGGAACTTTCTGGTTTTAAGAGGGCTCTTGAAGATATTTATCTCTATGATTTTTTGACACTTGAAAAACTTGATGCCAGGTTTATGAGGATAGCAAAGGAGCCACCAATACGAGGAACGGTTATTGCGCTGGCTCATCGACATTATGCTGTGTATACGGTTGGCTATATTCCATACTTTCGAGCCTATCCTGGGATGCGTATTCCCATCCCATTAGAAATTGTTGAACATCATGGTGACTCACCGGCAGAACAGATTTGTCGGGAATTAATAGCACTGACTAAAGTAAATTGGAACAGTTGTGCATTTGCAAGCAGCGAGCCAATTACGATCCAATTCGCGCGGACCGTTGGGCGGATTCTGACAGAAATGCCCATGGGCGTGCCTCCCCAAACCAAGTATAAATTTTATATGTAGTAATCAGTTCTTGTAACATGATGGGCCAAGTCAATGCTTGTTTTCTTAAGCGACATTCACTGGACGGACGGCACATCAGGCGAGACCATTCATTCAGGAGCTTTCCGAGGATTTGTGCAAGACCTTTCTCGGATGGTGAAAGATGCGAAGGCAAAAGATTTAGAGGTCGTCCTTCTCGGTGATATTTTTGATCTGATCCGCTCGGAAAAGTGGCGGGAATCAAAAGTTCGCCCCTGGGACAAGAAAAGCCCGGAGCAGGAGAAGATTACCATGAGAATCCTTCAAGGGATTCTCAATAATCCTGAAAACGGAAAATCCCTGAAGTACCTTCTGGATCTTTTTGCCATTCGCGCTGATGGCAAAAAGCTCCCCGTCCGTTTCACCTACTTGATGGGCAACCATGACTGGCTGATCAACCGCTACGAAAGCTGTTGCAAGCTGGTCCAGAACGCACTAAAGCTGACCTCAAGCAAGCCCTTTCCCTGGGAAGGCTACTGGAAGGATTACAAGGTCTTTGCCCGGCACGGAGATCTTTACGACCGCCTCAACTATGACGGCAGAACACGAGATGCTTCATCGTTAGGTGACGTGATCGTGATAGAGCTGATCAATCGGTTCCCTCTGGAGGTGGAAAAGCGATTAGGCTCATCACCACAAATCAAAAGCCTCGTCTCAAAACTCCGAGAGGTCGATAACGTCCGGCCCTACTGGGAGGTTCCGAGTTGGATCATGGGGGTATTGCAGCAGGCCAAGCAGCCGGCTCTTGCCCAGAAGGTTCAAGATTGCTGGAACGCAATGGCGCGAGATTTTTTGAAGCTGCCCTTTGTGAGGCAGCGTGACCGCTGGGGACCGGACATTATCGACGCGTTTCAAGCGATATTGCCTATTAGAGGATTTGAAGCGATAGAGCGACAGGCTCGGATTGTCCGAAAGTTTTTAGGTTTCTTTGTCAGGGACGATTATCCGCAAAAGGCTTATGAAGAACCCCATATGAAAGACGACCGCGCTCAATACGTGGTCTACGGCCATACGCACCAGCATGAGATCATCCCGCTTGATCTTGTGGGCCCAAATCGCCAACAGAAAATTTACTTTAACACCGGCACATGGCGGAAGGTCACGTTCGGACGCAATTCGACCCTAACCGGCGGGAGTTCATTAGCTGGCATGTCCTCACGTTCGTCTGCTTTTATCGGCCAAGCGAGGACAGCGATCATGTCTTTGAAGTTTGGAATGGGGCGTTGGGGACTAGTCGATAAACTTTTGGGCTGGCTATGAGCCTTAATTTGCATACAGAATGTAAGCAACGACTTAGCGAAAAAATCGCTGAATATCTACCACAGGTGAAAGTACAAAACCGAGTGTTTCTTGAGCGAAAATCGACAGGCGTGTTGCTATTAGTAGAGCCGATTCTTCCACAGAGTGGAATGATCAAGGTTCAACTAGAGCAATATGTTAGCGAAGCACCAATTTACAATTTCATATATGAAACATTGTCCACAGAACTGTACGAAAGCCAAGAGTATGATTCTGCATTTCCATCGACATCACTAGCGGAGTTAGAGGGTTATCATGATCCCAAGGCTGTTGCACAGAAACTGGTTGAAGGATTCGAGTCTCTTCCTTGGGAGTACTCTTTAACAATCAAGCTAGAAAATGATTTCGGAGAGCTATTCGCCAAAACCATTAAGAACTACTCGATCTGTGATTCAATGAAGCTTATTAATCCCAATGATGAATTTATCAGAGAATTTCCACTTCAATCTGGAATTAAGGCCCGAGATCGATCATTGGCCGGTGGTCTCGGTCTATTGGGTTTATCCCCACAAAAATGGAACCAGTCGGCTACCTACTTCCAAATAAGAGTTATAGGCTTTATCGGAAGGTATGGTGACACTGCTCCACTGGAAGAAGCTATTTCGTTGCTTAAGGCATTCTGCGGTATTGGGATCGCAGTAAGGTTGTTCAAAGTTAATTATACCTATCGAACTCTTCCGACTAAGGCAGAATTCTTTGTCCATCGCCGTGTCTCAAATGCATGGTCAATTGAGCGTATACGCGAGTTGGACGCGGTAGTATCTGATACGTTCCACGATCTTGTATTTCACGATCTCGATGGCAGTCTGGATTCTGAGGCAAAAAAGAGTTCATGGATGCAAAACGCACTTGGCTCAATCAGTTGTGTATTTATGAATCAAGAGAAAGCACGAAGGTTAATTTTGGCCAGTCAGTGGTTTTTTGATAGCTTCTGTGGAAAGAATGAACTACTTTCATTCGTACAGACTGCGGTCGTAATGGAGATCCTGCTTGGTGAAAAGGCAGTTTCAGATCTAACAGGTTTGGGAGAGCTACTGAGGAATAGGTGTGCGTACCTAATTGGTAAAAGTCGTGAACAGAGGGAAGGCATCCTGAAAGATTTTAAAGAGATCTATGACGTTAGATCCAAGATCGTACATAGCGGTAAAAGTCGATTGAATCTATACGAGCGAACGCTTTTTTCAAAACTGCAATGGATGTGTCGTCGAGTTATCCAAGAGGAAGTTAAACTTTTGCAAGAAGACCTCAAGAGTGCATAGTTTTTAAGGCTGTGAATCATATTTGATGTCGGCGTGCTCGGGCTCAATCCTTCGACAGGCTCAGGATTTTCGCTTGCCTGCGCGCGCCGACATCACGGTTGACGAATAAGAGATAAAAAAAGATCGTCATGGGCGGCGGCCCCCGGCAAGACTTCAAACAGGGATGAACCGCGCCCCACGGTGCCGAGGGCACTCGCTCATGGGCGAGTGACGGAGGCGATGAGGAGCCTGGCACGCTCCCCTTGCTGCGTCCCAGGCGCTCATGGGGTGTGCAAGGGGCGTGACAGGCGTCAGGCGTATTCGGATTGGAAATAGGCTCTGATGTCGTCAGAAAAGGTCAGCCATTCTTTACTGGCAGCATTTTTGACCGCAAGATTGAACGGCAAAGTGTAGGAAAATTGGACGGTTCGATTGTGCAGGAGAAAGTTCGAACCGATTTTTTTGAGAAAGGCTTTCTGGGCGGGCGGATTTTCTT
>JBFMCE010000151.1:0-5253 GCA_040754655.1 Bdellovibrionota bacterium
GACTTTTCGATGCGTGGTTCTTACTTTGCGAGGCGTCGGTTACGAGAACTGATTCTTTCCCCTAAAAGCTTTGTGCTTCTGCTTTTACCATCCCAGAAGCGGATGAATTTTCGAAGCACTCTAATTCCTAAAAGTTTAGTGCGTCCTTTTACCATCCTCGTGGATGAATTTTCGGAGCGCGTAATTTTTATGATTTTGGGGGGTTTATGAAATATCTCGTTCTTTTGGTTTTGTCTTTGAGCTCATCCATCGCCATGGCAGACGGTTTCCGATGCAAAGGCAATGGCTACAATGTAAAACTTTACAACCAAGTGGATCCGCACCACGGCACTAAGAACCCAGCGATACTCATCCTTTCAAAAAGGTCTATCGGCACCCTCGCTAAAATCAGAGGCGACGACCTTGATGTACTGCGTACCAAGCATACGGTCGTTTACGAAGGTCAGACCAACCGCACCATCGATGGCCGTTTTATTTCGATACAGCTTGAGGTTTCACGCAAGCCCCTCTTCCGTTCAAAAAAAGGGGATGAGCACGGGGGCACTTTAGTGATCAGCGCCGATCGCGGAACAGAGTACACTCATGTAGCTTGCACAAGATACCGCAAGACAAACCGCTGATATTCTTTCTATTTCAGGGCTCAAGCTGTGCGACCTTAAAATCGTATGGCTTGAGCCTGAAGCGGTTGAGCTTTTGAGTTTAAATGCGATTACCCGCCTAAAAAACTCATTTAAAGTAATTTTGATTATGAATTCTGATTCGCCCCGCCTACCCCTCTAGCTTCTGTAACAGTCTTATGCTCTACTGCGGGCGCAATGCTTCAGGTAAGGTTTTTGCCAACCCTTGGCTCTTTGCTGACAGCGCGACACGCGCCCTACATCCATCGCGACTTAAGCTGGTTGCAATTCAATGAACGCGTGCTCGCAGAGGCGCGCCAAAACATGAACCCGCTTCTTGAGCGCACGAAGTTCCTCGCGATCTCTGCGTCAAACCTGGATGAGTTTTTTATGATTCGCGTCGCCTCACTGGGGCGATCCATCCACGCGCAAGGCCGGCACGGGCGCATTACGGCCGAGGGGAAACGGCTCCTTAGAATCCGAAGTTCAATTTTAGAGGCAGTGACGAAGTTCGGCGCAAAACAGGCTGAGGCGTTGGACTTGCTGGTCCCGGAACTTGCAGCGACCGGGATTCATGTTCTTCGGCATTTAAAACCCGATGACGCATTTTATGCACTGGCAAAACAGGTTTTCGAAGCAGAAATCTTTCCTAGGCTCGAAGCGGCGGATCACTTTAAATTTTCAAAAATTTCTTCTCTAGAAAACCTGCAATCCGCGGTGATTTTTCGAGAGAAAGCGTGGTTTCGCATCCCCAAGAATATTCCGGGCATTTTCGTTGCGAGCACCGAGAGCAAGGCTGAGGCCTGCGTGTTTTTTCTAGATGACCTTCTTTTGACCTTTCTCGGTGCTGCTTTTTCTCTCGAGGGTCCCTGCGGCATTTTACGAATGACTCGTGATGCCGACATCACCGTCGATCTGGAAATCGAAGATCCCGAATCGATTCCCGACGCAATTCGCACGGGAATCGGGGTGAGAGAGAAAGGAAGACCCATTCGAGTTCAATATTTGGGCGACTTTCCTGCCCAATTCCTTGATTCACTCGCCGCTTCGCTTAGAATCAGGCCCGATCAAATTTTTCTGGCGCCATATACTTTGCATCTGCAGTCTTTAGGATCAATTGCCAATCAGCTGCCCGAGAACACTCTTTTGAAGCCCGGGGTGAAGCATCCTTCGCTTCGCTCGATGATCCCGACGCCCTTTCGATCGCTTGGCCAGCATTGCTTCGATTCGCTCAAAGAACGCGACTGCCTCCTTCACCACCCCTATGATTCCTTTGACGCTTACGTCACCTGGATCCGCGCCGCATGCGCAGATCCCTCAGTCACTTCGATTGAGCAGACGGTCTATCGTACTGATACGATTTCACCAGTAATCGACGCGTTAAAAGAAGCCTCCGCTAGAAAGCGTATTCGAGTCGTCATCGAGCTTCGAGCGCGCTTCGATGAGCTGAACAACTTGAGATTGGCCGATGAACTTCGAAAAGCGGGCGTTGAAGTAGGATTTGGCTTCGGCAGGCTGAAGCTTCACGCCAAGGTAGCGTTGGTTACGCGTAAAGAGAACGGCGTAGACAGGCTCTACACCCATCTTTCAACTGGAAATTACAACGCGAGCACCGCCAGGCAGTACACCGATCTCGCTATCATCACTGCAAATGAGGAAGTCGGCCAAGACGCGCGTTTATTCTTTGATGCCGTCTGGAAAGGCGAAGTCCCCAGCCACTTTCGGTGGCTCGTCACGGCACCCACCAAGCTGCACCGCCGGTTGCTGAGCCATATCGCGGCGGAAACCGCGGCAGCTCTACGGGGTCAAAGGGCGCGCATCGTTGCGAAGGTGAATGCCTTGGTCGATCAGAAAGTCATCGAGAGCCTCTATCAAGCGTCACAGGCAGGGGTTCAGATTGATCTTATTGTTCGAGGGGCCTGCTCGCTTATCCCGGGAGTCAAAGGGCTCAGCGAAAATATCCGGGTCATTTCCGTAGTCGACCGTTTTCTTGAACACAGCAGGATTTACTATTTCGAGCATTCGAAAGCGATGTACCTCTCCAGCGCCGATTGGATGCCGAGAAACTTCTTTTCGCGCCTCGAGATCGCCTTTCCCGTGCTTGATGAAAAAGTTTATCGTTACATCGAACAGGTGATCCTTCCGGCCTATCTGTCTGACACGGTCAAAGCAAAAGAACTCACTCCTCAAGGAACCTGGAAGAAACGTTCAGCAAGGCCTGGGCAGACGGCCGTGCGTTCTCAGTTCTTGCTCGAAGAGCTCGCTGTTCGTGAATACAAAGGGACACCGCTTGGTTAAGACATTGATCATCGTCAGGCATGCCCATAGAGACAAGCGCCTCGGATCGGACGCAAACAACGGCCTGAGCCCGAAAGGCAAGGGTCAAGCGATTAGAATAGCCAAGTACTATAAGAAAAGATTCGGCGAGAAAAAGACTCCTCTTTTCTCAAGTCCCAAACTGCGTTGCATCGAAACGCTGTATCCGATCGCCAAACTCACGAAGAAGAAGATCGTAACCTTGGACTTATTGGACGAGCAACAGGGCTCCAGCCAAGAGTATGCGAAACAAATCCATGAATTCCTGGAGTGGTGGGAAAAGGAAGCTCCGCAAACCACGATTGTTTGCTCGCATGGAGACTGGATCCCGCAGTTCACAAAAAAAATATTGGAAACGCCGATCGATTTGGCAAAAGGTGGATGGATCGAAATCGTCAAAGAAGACTCGGCCAAGCCCCAGCTTGTCTGGGTTTTGCAAGACTTCAAAGACCGCTAAGAGCGCCTTGTCGTCAAAGCCCGGCCAAAGACTTCCTCAAACAAGTTCTTTTTCTGGTCGACTCGAAGCACTTCCAAGTCGGTGGTAACGCGTTCGGAAAGGATCAACTTCACCTCTCCTCGCTGTACTCGAACGCTTCTGAGCGCCTCCTTGGGTTTCCGAACCCCTTCCAAGGCATCGACGATCCGCAATATCGAGAGCAGCTTGAGCAGAGCCTGCTTCTTGGTTTTGTCGTGACGAAAGCTCACCTCTTTAAGATCTACTTTCCCCCCTTCATGCCAAAGGCACAGTTGACCGATGAATTCGGCCTCCCACTTCTCCACTGACAAGAGGTCAGAATGCGTGACGACGTAGTGTGAATGCATCGGGTGCTGATAAGGGGCTATGGCCTCTCCCGTGTCGCGAAGAATAGTCGCGGCCGTGAGATAGATGCTCCACTGGGGCCTCAACTTATGGACGCGCTTCAACTTTTCAAAAAGTATCTCGGCCGTCAAAACCGCTTGCCGAATCTCAGCCTCTTTCAACCCGAAACGCGCCGCTTTTGAATACAGCTCTGGCAGATGGGTCGCCAGATGCGAACTGTCTTGTTTTTGATAGAGCTGGATCTGCTCGTTCAAGATCCCATCTCTCAACGAATAGTCCGTCGTGATCACTTTCGAAGCACCCAGCGCATCCAAGCATTCTTCAAGCAGAATCGCGCCAGCCAAGATCATGTCGACCCGTTTTGCCTCCATGCCCGAAACGCCAAGCAGCTGGGTCGTGGTCATTGTAGACATCTGCTCGACAAGCTTCCTGAGCTCGCCACGATCCAGGTTTTTGCCCCCGCTGGTTTTTCTTATGATCTTTCCCAATGCTTTTACTGTTCCGCTCGACCCGATGATCTCGTCCACCTCAGGCCAGTCTTCCGCGATCAACTTAGGGAGAAGCACGCTCTTGATGTACTGCCTCATTTGTTGAATCGCTCCAGGCTTGCCTTTTGAGGGCTGTCTCGGAGGGCTTCCCTTCAAAAAGACTTGCTGAAGCCTAGCCGTGCCTAACGCGAAACTGGCGCACTTCAAGATCTCGCGGTTCCGGCAAATGCTGATCTCGGTGCTTCCACCGCCGATATCAACAAGCGCGAAAGTTCCCTTCGGAGGCTCTTCATTCGCGAGAATTCCCATGGCGATGAGGCGAGCTTCTTCTTCGCCCGAGATGACTCGCACTTCGATTCCCGTTCTTGCTTTAATCAATGAGAGCAATTTCGAGCTGTCGCTTGCTTCTCGGAGCGCGCTCGTGGCAAAGGCCACCATTTTCTTGGAGTGCAACTTCGCCGCCGTTCGCTGAAAGCTGATGAACGCTTGCAGAGCCCTGCGCATCGCATTCTTATCCAATTTCCCATCGGTGAATACTCCCTGGCCAAGGCGAATCATCAACTTTTCCCGATGAAGCTCTTTTATGCGGCCAGCGGGGCCTATCTGATGGATGTCAAAACGAACAGAGTTTGTGCCGAGGTCGATCACACCGATGCGCATACCCGCCCATCGTAGTTCCACGATAGGCGATCCGCAATCACTGTTTTGACGACAAGATCAGCGAGTGCTCCATCGCAAACCTACAAGTGCTTGAAGATCATTGAAATGGCTCACGATATCAGGAGTCGTTACCTGATCTACGAGGCCAAGCGTGTACCGTCCATCAATCATAAGCGCGCTCACTGGGCTAAAAGGAAGATTAAACCCGGCGCGCAGGATGAGGCCGGCGTCATGCGTTGATTGTCGAGCGAGATCATAATCTGATGAGACTTTGCTCACGCTGCCATTCACAGAGGCTTCTTCCTCGATATTGCCGGTGTATCGCAAATAGTAGCCGCCAGCCCCGACCGAA
>JBFMCE010000152.1:0-5226 GCA_040754655.1 Bdellovibrionota bacterium
CGGTCTTTGGGTCGATTACAACTTGATGAGCAATTTGCCGGGCCTTCATGTTCTTGGTGAAGCCAACTTCTCAGACCACGGCGCGAACCGCCTCGGAGCAAGCGCGCTCATGCAGGGTTTGGCGGATGGGTATTTCGTGATTCCGTATACGATTGGCCATTATATTGCGAGTACCGAGCTTCCTAAAGTGACTACCGACGCGCCTGAATTCAAACAAGCGGAAGACGCCGTGCGAACGCAGATCAAGACTTTCTTGAAGCTCAGCGAAAAGGGCAACAAGACCGTCAACGAATACTACGCCCAACTGGGTAAGATCATGTGGGACGAAGTGGGAATGGCCAGGAGCGAATCGGGTCTCAAGAAAGCAAGAACGCAGATCGCTTCACTCAGGGAAGAATTTTGGCAGAATGTGCGCGTGCCGGGCACGGGCGAAGAGTTCAACAAGAACATTGAAATGGCGGGACGCGTGGCGGATTTCTTCGAGCTGGGCGAGCTCATGGCGCTCGATGCGCTCGAGCGCTCAGAGTCTTGCGGTGGTCACTTCAGGATCGAGAGCCAGACTCCCGATGGCGAGGCCCAGCGCGACGATGAAAAGTTTTCGTATGTAGCGGCCTGGGAATACACGGGAATGGGAAAACAACCCAACTTGCACAAAGAGCCGCTTGTTTTTGAAAATGTGAAACCCTCTCAACGCAGCTATAAGTAAGGAGCCTCTTATGGCGACACAAAACATGACCCTTAAACTTAAGGTATGGAGACAAGCGGGGCCGCAAGCTCCAGGAAAATTTGTCGACTACACCATCGACCATGTCTCTGGCGACATGTCATTCCTTGAGATGCTCGATGTCTTGAATGAAGAGTTGGCGAAAAAAGGCGAACAGCCTGTCGAGTTCGACAGCGATTGCCGCGAAGGTATTTGTGGAACCTGCTGTTTGATGATCAATGGCCAAGCTCACGGGCCAGAGCGGGGCGCGGCGACCTGTCAGCTGCACATGCGGGCGTTTCGTGATGGCGACACGGTTGTGATTGAACCGTGGAGGGTGAAGGCGTTTCCCGTCATCAAAGACTTGGTGGTCGACCGCGGCGCTTTTGATCGGATCATCGCCACGGGTGGCTACACTTCCGCCAAAACGGGCAAACACGCGGATGCGAATGCGATGCTTGTTCCTAAAGACACGGCCGAAGAAGCGATGGATGCGGCGGCATGCATTGGGTGCGGCGCTTGCGCTGCGGCTTGCCCCAATGCGTCGGCTTCTCTCTTTGTGAGCGCAAAAATCACCCAATATGCTCTCTTGCCCCAAGGCAAGGTTGAAGCAGACCGGCGCGCTCAGCGCATGGTCGAACAAATGGACAAAGAAGGTTTTGGCGGTTGCACCAACATTGGCGAATGCGAGGCCGCGTGTCCCAAGGAAATCAAGATGGCCACGATTCCTCGGATGCGTAGGGAATTCTACAAGTCTTTTATCGGCCTGCCTTGATGCACACATCCGAAACGAAACTTTCCACGCTCATCTACCATTATTTGATGGTGTACATCGGTTGGGGTACGACCTTTCTTGCGCTTCGCAACACCGTCTTAGACATGCCTGTGACCGTGGGCGCCGCGATTCGTTATTCGATTGCGGCGTCGCTCATCTTGATGATCAAAGTCCTTTCCGGCCATTCAATCACATTCACAAGAAATCAGCTTCTAGGGGCAAGCTTCACCGGTCTTTTGATGTTTGGCGTCGCCATCAATCTCGAAGCCACTGCGATGAAAGAGCTTTCTTCTGGAATTGTCTGCATCATCGCCGCAAGTGCGCCCTTTGGAATGGCTTTATTCAATCGCTTATTGGGCGGCAAACCCATCACGGCTTCTGAGTTGGTGGGAGGAATTGTTGCGATGTCTGGAGTTATTTTCCTCGCGATCAACCAAACAGAAGGGCAGCTTCAGGTTGAGCGTTGGGGAGCGTTCATCTTGTGCATGGGTGGGATGGTTTTTTGGAGCTTAGGCTCAGTTCTAAACAGACACGTGCCGGTGCCGTCAGACACCAGGGTTTTAAGCGCGCTTCAACTGGCCGCAGCTGGGGTTTTCATGGCGTTGGTTGCTTTTGCCAACGGAGACCTTGAAAAAGTTTCGGCTGAGAGTTTTTCAAGCAGGTTTATTTTCGGTACTGCGTACCTCGTCGTGCTTGGCGGGTTACTGGTCATCCAATCTTACAATTGGCTGGTGAAGAATCAGTCGGTGGCAAAAGCCTCGTCGCATGCGTTTGTGAATCCGATGATCGCAGTTTTCGTCGGATACTTCTTGGGCGGTGAATCTTTGAACGCCGCCATTCTTCTTTCACTGCTTGTCGTTCTGGTCGGTACGGCATTGATGCTTTTCGGGTGGAGCGGGCTCATTAACCTTTGTGTGAGAAAAACTGGTGGGCGGTAAGCTTCTTTTGGTTCTGTGTTTTGGTTTTGCGATGGGCTGGTTTTCAGCGAAGTTCACAGGTCGCAATAGCGAGCACTTGTCGTTTTCGCAGAAGCAAGGTTTGCTAGGGAGTAAAAGTGATTCGCCTTACAGGGGTTCTGATTCAGCCAGTGGACCGAAATCGCACGCACGCCAGAGAGGTGAGGGGTTTGAAAAGGAAAGATCTGATCAATCTAGTGAAACAAAATTTCAAGGGACCCACGCGTCTTCATCGGCGCTGACTCAACGGCTTCCGCGCGCACTTGGCGGGACCGACGGGTATTCTGCTTTTTTGCGTGAAGTTTGGAACTCTAGCAGCGTTGAAAAGAAAACGACTCTCTTTAATCTTCTCCCCTCTGACATCAAACTTTGGTCGGCGATCAGAGAAGAGCGAGAAAGGGCTTTTCTTGCCGAGAACACGCAGTTTGCAAGCAATCCCGATGACAATGAGCCTCTCAAGTCTTGGGACCAAGGGTTGGCTGAAAGCGCTTTGGGCCGGTACCGAGCAGAGCTCAGTTTTGAATTGACGGAAGTCAGGCAACACCGGCAGGGCACGCTTAAACTCGATCTGTTGAATTTTAGTGAACAAGCAAAAAATAAAATTACGACAAGCTTTTCGGACGGAGGAAGCTGGAATAGCAACTTTCGAATTCGCAATCTAGGGACCGACTCTGCGGCCCAGGCGCTGAATGTGGTTTGGTATAATTTTGAGTCGTCGCAGACGCCGTTTGCGAGCCATCTGGCTTTCAAACTTCCGCTGAGGATGGAACAGCGACAGACCGCGGTGCTTGATCTTTATGGCCTTACTGAAGGTTTTCAATGGAGCCGCATCGGAAAAGTACGCTTAGAGAAGTTGGGGGAGCGTTAACGAGCTATTCGGATCAAATTTATTCCTTGGGCTCTTCTAAGAGAAGAGGCAAAGCTTTTTTGGGGTCGAATTCTTTTTCAAAGTCTTTAGAAAACCTTCGTCTGTTCCAGAAGTCAAGCCTTCGGGTCTCGTCGATGGTTGGAGGTTTTACAAAATGATCCGGAAACCGCTCTGCCAAACGCCAGAAGAGTTCATAGACTTCAGCGGGTGCAGTCATGCGAGCGGCGAGTTTGTGCACGAGTTCTTCTGAGGGTGCAGTAGCGAGTTTATCGACCGCTGCCAAGATAAGGTCTGTCTGAGGGTTCATCCTGCCGAACGAATGGCCCGCTAAATACATTCTTAGACCTGTATAAAGTATTGCCATCCCAGCAATGCCGATGGGGTGAGATTCGGCCGCTCCGCCACAGAGACCCACAAGAGCACCCGCTCCCAAAAGAACACATCTCACAATTTTTTTGATCGAGCCACTTTGGTCAAGGAAATGGGTCGCCCAAAAGTACTTACGATTTCCGGGTTGTTTGGCCACGTCGGCAGAAAAACTTCGAAAGAGGTGGCTGTTCTCGGTACCACTGAATTTGGTAAATCCTCTCATGTCGGTAAACTCGTTCATATTTGTAAGATCGAGTATTTTCTCAAGCTGTTCAGGGGTTACCGTTTTAGAGAATGAGAGTGTAGTGTTAAAGAGATTGAATGTGGCGAGGTCACTTGCAATTCTATTAGGATATTGAAGTACATAATCTAATGCCAACTCAGGTTCGATTTCCCCGTTAGAAAAAACAGTGTTCAGCTCTTGAAGCTTTATGGGGGCCGGAGGATCGTCTGTAATATAAGTGTAACGAGCCATTAAGCGTTCTTTAATGGTGTCGTCTAGTTCACGAATGCTCTTAGAAGTGTCTATTGGCATTTCAGTTTTCTGAGTAGGTACGAGCGCGGTAGCTGAAGTATTGGCAGGTATCGCTGTAGTTGTCGCAGTGTTGGGCATAGTGGTGGCGACCGTAGTAGCATTACGGGTATTCGAATTACTGCCGGGCTCTTTAAGAAAGAGTTTTTTTCCATCTGGTGATTTCAACAGAGAGTCGTCTAAGCGAACGCCGCGATGGTACGGCAGGCCACCCATCTCCGCAATGGCGTGAGGCAAACAGACTCGGCAAAAGTTGCCAGGTGAGCTCTGATCGGCCGTCTACAAAACTAAAGATCAGAGATTTAATATTCGCACCCACGACAGGTGGCAAACGTCGTTCTTTGTGCTTCTGCGCGTATTCACTTTGTTAAGAAAGATCAATCGCAAAAGTGCGTTATAAGTGCTTAATAAACTTAATTTATTTACATTATGCGTCATGTCGACGCAGCTTCTTTTGTCGCGCGAACTAGTCTAAAATAAGGGCTGGGCTGCAAATCGGGGGATAGATGCAAAAACCAGGATCCATTGAACCAGGGCTTCCTTTTCGTCGTCATTTTTCATCGTTCGCACTGCCAATCCTCGTATCAATCACTCTCACAGGATGCTTCGAAAAACCTTCTGAAGAACAACCGGTAGCCGGAGGCGCATCTTCCTCGTCGCCCGCCAGGCCGGCGGCAAGTCCGGGTGCAAGTGCCGCGCCTTCGACGCCACCAAGTGCTAGGCCCAGTCCGTCGCCATCGCCGAGTCCATCTCCTAGTCCAAGCCCCTCGCCATCACCAAGTCCGAGCCCGTTTCCGCCGCCGAGCCCATCTCCATCGCCATCAGCGCAACCTTCACCGACTCCAGCCGCAGAGGCTTTGGCCCCGAATTATACCTTTGGCCCTGATGCGCCCGAATCCATAGGACCCGCTCCAAGTTCGGCGTACGCCGCCATCACGACCCTTGAGTTTCGCAATGACCAGAACATCGCAAGGCCTGATGAGGTTGCGTACTCAAGCGTTCCAATCGCGCGCTCTATGAATT
>JBFMCE010000153.1:0-5117 GCA_040754655.1 Bdellovibrionota bacterium
CGTTGAACTTCGCGATCGCGTCTTGAGCTTCAGCATCAGAAGACATTTCAACAAAGCCAAAGCCTTTGCTTCGACCCGTATCGCGATCTGTGATGACTTTTGCAGATTCAACAGTGCCAGCTTGAGCGAAAATTTGCTCAAGTGACGATTCGTTTGCAGAGAACGGAAGATTACCAACGTATAGTTTTTTACCCATGAAACCTCCTTAAGGCTAGGTAGCCAGCTAAAAGAGGACATGAGCACCATGCTCGAGACTCTTCAAGATAGCAGACAACTAAACACCCCAAGCATAGCAGGTATCTTCTGAGATAGAAACGAAATTCATTCGATAACACGCCGGGATAAATTTTTGAGGGCTGAGTAATTGTGAATCAATACAGTCGCTTAACCGATCCTGCCGATCATTTACCTTCGACGTCTGCCTTCTATGTCGTTAGGTCGATCTTCTTCCGGGATTCGAACTTTGAGAGCAACAAATAGATGCATGGAACCACAAAAAGCGTAAGGGCTGTCGAAACGATTGTTCCGCCAATGATGGTGAGTCCCATGGGGGTTCGAGTTTCTTGTCCGATGCTATTTCCAAAGATCAGTGGACCGGCAGCAGCTAGAGTGGCTACCGATGTCATAAGAATGGGACGCAATCTGATCGGACACGCTTTGATAAGAGCATCCTTCACCGAACTCATGCCGCGCGTACGCACTTGGTTGGTGAATTCAACCAGCAGGATCGAATTCTTTTTTGCGATTCCCATGAGCACGATGAGTCCTATGAAACTGAAGAGATTCAATGAAGTGCCGGTTAACCAGAGAATGAGAAGGGCTCCTGTAACGCTAAACGGCAGGGCCATTAAGATCGAAACAGGATGGATGAAAGAATTGAACTGCACCGCCAAAATCATATAGGCGACCAAAACCCCCAATGCGAGCGCACCGGTAAGGCTCTTAAAACTTTCAGTCAATCCGGCGGAAGCGCCTTCCAGTGAGAAGGAATACCCTATCGGCAGGATCTCACGCGCTATTTCTTCAGCGCGTTTTAAGACCCCTGCCTGAGATTGGCCAGTCTTTACATTGCCGAAAACGCCGATGGCCCTTTGACGGTTTACTCGGTTGATCGATTGGTAAGTCTTGGTCTCTTGCAGCGTGACGAGTTCGTCGAGCGGAATGGAGTTGCCGTACGAGTTGCGAACCAAGATGCCTTGAATGTCTTTGGGCGAGTTTAGCTCTTCGTCAAGAAGTTTGATGCGCATGTCATACCGCCTGCCATCAGCGGTGAATCGACTTTGTCTGGCACCAGCGACGGTGGCGCCCAGGGTCAGGGCGACGGCGTCGACGCTAACGCCTCTTTTAGCCATTGCCAGGCGGTTCGGGCGAATCAAAAGCTCAGGCAAACCCATTTTAAAATCCGTGTCGAGGTCTTGCGTGAGGCCCTCTTGGTCAAGGCGAGCCATGATTTGCTCTGATTTTTCCTCCAATACATTGAGATCCGAACCAATGAGGTTGAACGAGACGGGGAACCGGCGTCCGGAAGTCAGTCCTCGCGTTGAATTGTCGCGCATCGATACGCGAACACCTTTCACTTGTTTGAATTTTTCTCTCAGTTGGTCCATCACCTGAACGTGGGTCAGTCGACGCGTCTCTCGAGGCTTGAGGTACGTGGGTATGAAGAATTGATTGACCTCGGCGCTCGGACCGCCGGCGCCGATTGAAACGAAGTAATTTGTTACATTTTCGTTTTGCTTCAGCACGTTTTCTACTTCCTTGGCTCTGCTTTCCGTATGTTCTAGCGACGATCCAGGAGGCGCTTGGCCGCTGACGATGATCAAGTCTTGGTCTTGCATAGGCACGAATTCTTGCCGTACTCCACGCACAAGAACGAGAGAGAGGATGAAAACCACTATCGATGAGACCACTACGGTTTTCGGAAACCGGAGGGTCTTTCCCAGGATGGTCGTATACGACTGACTGAGTTTTCCGAAAACATGTTCGAGCCAACGCTCAAATCTATTTGAATTCGATGCGGAGGAAAGAAGCACTGAAGCGCGCATTGGGGTGATCGTGACAGCCTCGATCAGAGAGAGAAACACGGCAGCCGACATGGTAACGCCAAACTGAAAAAAGAATTTACCGATCACCCCTTCCATGAAGACCACTGGAAGGAACACGGCGATCACGGCGAGGGTCGCGGCGACCGCGGCAGGAAGGATTTCGACCGATCCGTCGTAGGCGGCCTGGGCTTTTGGTTTTCCCATGCGCGCGTGGCGAACGATGTTTTCAAGAAGCATGATGGCGTCGTCGACGACGATGGAGATCGCAAGGGTCAGAGCCAAGAGGGTGAATAAGTTCAGGGTGAAACCCGAAAAATACAAGATCGTGAATGTCCCGATGATCGATGTGGGGATTGAAAAAAGCACGTTCACCGCCGCTTGCCAGCTTCCTAAGAAAAGAAAACAAACGAAGATCGTAACGATGGCCGCCACGATCAATTTTTCGTAGGTAGTGTGCACAACGGTTTCAGTTGGTTTTGTGAAATCAACATTGACACGCACCTCGTAGCCTTCTGGCATCACTGGCTTTAATTCTTCCACTTTCGCTCGTACGGCTCGAGCAATCGCGACCTCGTTCTCACCGCGTTGTTTTCGTATCCCGATGCCTATGGCCTCCTTTCCATCGATTCGCACCATGCGGCGAATATCGCTCAGACCGTCTTCGACCCTGGCGACGTCTTTGATGAAGAGACCCTTTGAGCTTTGGTTGTGGATAACCTCGCCCCCACGGCGCAGCAGCCTGATATTGCCCACTTCTTCGGGCGTCATTGCCTCACCGAGCCAGCGTACGCGCAGTTCGCGCTCACCCATGATGAATTGGCCGGCAGCGCTTTCAAGGTGTTGGCTTTGAATGGCGTTGACGAGGTCGAGCACCGTGAGATCAAGCGCTCTCATCTTCTTCGGGTCTGGCCAGATTCGAAGATTTCTCTCGCTGAAGCCTCCGATTGAAACCTCGCCGACGCCCGGCAAGAACCTGAACTGATCGAGAAGAAAGGTGTCGGTCCAATTGAGCGCCTCCCGCAATGGTTTGTTCGATACTACGCCAAGAAACATAATGGGCTGGTCTTCAGGGTTCGTCTTTCTGATGACTGGCGGGTCGATTCCCGGAGGAAAGCGCAATTGACTTAGGGCCGCTTGCACTTCCTGCAAGGCGATATCAACGTTCCTCTTGATATCGAGGTCGAGGGTCACCGTTCCGCTGCCTTGGCGAACCGACGAGCGCATCTGCTTGATGCCTTCGATTCCCAATAATCTTTCTTCGATGGGCTCGATCAACTCGGATTCAACAACTTCGGGCGAGGCTCCTTCGTAGGTCACCGATACCGAAAGCACGGGAAAATCGATGTCAGGCAATTGGCTGACGCCGAGCCTATTGGCGCAAATCGCCCCGAAGATGATCAGCGCTGACATCAGAATCCATGCAAAAACCGGACGTCGTATGGAAAGAGAGATGAGATTCATTGTTGTTTGCGAGGGGTCGATTCGATTATACCGTTGGAGACCCAAAACATGCATTCAAATTAGCTCGAAGTGAGTTATTTAAGAAGGCGCAAGGCAGGAAAGAACATGAATGCACCACCAAAAGTTGTTGATCCGGTGTGCGAGATGGCCGATTTGCGGCATGGCGTTTGAGAGCCTAGAGAAAATCGACGCCCTTGTTTTCGACAAGACGGGCACGTTTACGGGAAATGCCCTGCGATTGAGAAAGGTTGCGCTCTAAGACATGCCGAAGTTTTTCTATGCAATGCTTTTAGCCCAAGTGATCTGCGCTTTTTACCTTTATCGGCGTTTCTTGCGGCCTTTGAAACGCGGCGGTTGGCGAAAGAAGATAGGGTTCGTCGTCTTGATCTTGGCGTTTGTATTTTTAATGGTGACTCCTTTAACGCTGCGGGTGCTGAAGTTGCCCGTTCGCGAGCCCCTGACCCAACTCTATTACTGGATTGCGAATCCAACGATCGCCATCCTTGTCACGGTGATTTTCTATTCCCTTTTCGTCGATGGAACGGCGATTTTGGTTCGGTTCATGAGACGACTGGCCAAGAGCAAACCCTACGACAAAGAACGACAGAGGTTTTTCCGGCAGGCGGGTCAAGCGGGCGTTCTACTCGCTGCCTCTGCTTCGACGGGACTGGGCCTTAGACAAGCTCTGGCGGGTCCAATTGTAAAAGAGGTTCGGGTTCCGATTACGGGGCTAGCTGATGGATTGGTCGGCTTAAGAATCGCGCAGCTGAGCGATCTTCATGTGGGACCCATGATCAATCGCGCATATGTCGAACGTGTGGTTGAGATGACCAATAGTTTGAAGGCCGATCTTATCGCTTTGACCGGGGATTTTGTCGATGGTTCCGTCGCTCAGTTGAGAAACGACGTGGAGGAGCTAGCTAAGCTCCGCGCGCCGTACGGAATTTTCTTTTGTTCAGGCAATCATGAGTTTTATTCAGGCATCCAGGAGTGGATGCAATACTTCAAGACACTAGGGTTTCGTGTCCTTGAAAATCAACATACAGTGCAAACTATCAATGGAGCGAGGCTTTTGATCGCAGGCGTGCACGACTATACGGCCAACCAACGCAACCCTGATTACATGAGCGACCCGGATGCGGCATTAGTTGGAGCCTCGCCCGCGGACCTCAAGATACTTCTCGCACATCAGCCTCGAAGTTGTTTTGCCGCCTCAAAAGCTGGCTTTGATTTGCAGCTGTCAGGCCATACTCATGCCGGCCAATTTTTTCCTTTTTCTTTGGTTGTTCGATTTGCCCATCCGTATGTGCGAGGATTGAACCTTCACGATAAAAAGATGTGGGTTTATGTCAATCAGGCAACGGGCTACTGGGGTCCTCCTTCCAGGCTCGGCGTTCCGGCTGAGGTCACGCTTTTGGTGCTTGAACGTGCGTGAAAATACACTCAATTCATAGCGGTTCGCATGATAAAGGCTCGTAGTCTCTAGTGTTCCAAGTTACTGATTTTATTTGATTTTTAAATCAAATACCTGAGCCTTGACAGACTTTTCACTGGATCCATCTTTATTTATAGAAAGGGAAATCACTCCCTTGAAACTCGATCTTAATTATT
>JBFMCE010000154.1:0-5073 GCA_040754655.1 Bdellovibrionota bacterium
TCAAAGCAGCAGTTTCGATCCGACCAAACCTGGTTCAAGGCTCGCCGAGTACGTCGCGAAAGACCCGACAGTAGGCATTGATTTCGCCCTTTGTGAAAGAACGGCTTATCTATCAGACGTCGCGGATTTAAGTGAAGTGAAGACAGGCAATGTCGCTCAAGCCGCCGCCCGCATCACCAGCGCTCTTGCCGGTGGTCTGGGAAGCCGCGCCGTCGGAGGCGATGGAGACGATGTTGCAGGCACGATGCTAAGTTCTGCAGCGGGGGGGCAGGCCTGCGGATCAGTTTCAGGCCAATCAAAGTCAACCAGTTGCGACGCTTATAAAACTGGCGATTCTTTCAAAGCAGAACTCATGATGGCAGCCTTGAAAGAGCAAGAGGCAGATCTGGAAAGAGCCCAGTGCAAGACCAAGGGCGCGCGAAAAGCAGCGATGGTCAACCAATGCTTTGAACAAGAGTATGACCGGATGAACGAGGTCATGCGTGCGATCAAAAAAGAATTCGAAAACGAAGTTTTGAAAATGCAGGCCTATGTCACTGATGTGAAAAAGGCGTCGCAAGAAGAGCAGAAGAAAATCGAAACCCTTACGGGTAAACAGCGTTCGATCAACGACACTTTGCAAAGAGCCGAAGGTTTGGTGCGAAAGATCAATGCCGGCGTGAAGGGTGATTACAAAAATCCAGGGCCTGATACTCTTTCGGGCCTTAAAATGCGGCTCAATCAATTCGAAGCAGAGAAAAGAAGCTTTGAAATCACGAAACAGAATGATCTGGTCGACCGCACCGCACGCTGTTTTCAAGGTGAGGGCACGGCTTCCAGCACTTTTAGCAAGTGCCCCAATATAAATGGCGATTTGACTAGCCCCTATGATTGCATCTTGCGCCTGTTTGAGGAGGGCGCGCGCGCAGGGTTGAATGACCCCAGTAGCCTTCGTTTGGGGCGCCGCGAACGCAATCAATTCGCCCAGCGCATCGATCGCATCTTGAAGGAAGTCAGCGGCGAGACCCCACGCTATAAGAGCATTGACTCGTTTTTAAAGGCATATGGCCCTGAACTTCAGCGTTATGGCGAAGCGGGCACCCACATGATCAATGAAATGCGTTCATGCAAAGTTCAAATTGAAGGCGACATCAAAGACGAGTTGACCAACCCCAAGACCCGCTTGGGCGGCACTGCGCTTGGTTTGGCTCAGAATGGTGAAACTATCTCTTCTGAGTTCGGCGCAATGATATTAGAGCTTGATGCCGGAATTCGCGACGCTGGCAGAGAAGTTTTTGGCAGCGAGCTCAATGAGCTTGTAAATGGTTTCAATTGTCGGAAGGCTGTGGCGACGACAAACACCGGGAACGTTGATTTCATGCCGGTCGCGTTGCGTACTCAGATGCGCTGCGCGGAAGCCTTGAGCGCAAACATCGAAGCGATGATCACGGGCATCGCGCCACCGGGAATGAGGCATTCTCTTGTGGTGCCTTTGAACGTGCCAGGCCTTGATGGTTCTCCAGCGACCTGCAAGGGACTGCGCGATTGCCATCAGAAGACGGTTGAGCTCATCTCGGCTGCTCAAACGCGCAAGACTGACCTTGAGGGCGATGGAACTTTTCGTGACAAGCTTTGCCCTGGCGGTTGCCCTGGACTGAGAAAGTTCGCGCGCGAAGCTTCGACCAACATCCAACAGGCCGCCAAGGGCGCTGTCGAAAATATAATGCGCAGGGTACTAACCCTTAAAATGGCCCTTGATCGCACTAAGGCCATTTTAACGGCGTCAGGCGTAGAGTTCCCTGCGGCGAAGGTGGAAGACTCTGATGTCAGCGCATTGTGCCCCATAGATGAAGCCAATCCACAGCTTTGCAAGATCGCGCCGAACTTTGATAAACAACTCGCCGCGATGGCGGGTGTCCCAAGTATTACGCCTGAGGCCTTTGATGCGGCTAAAAAGTCTGCAAAAGAAGAAGAAGACAAGAGTCAAAAGATCGCAGGCGATGTCGAGAAGAACCTTGAGGAATTGAAGACCGGCATCGAAGTTTGCAAGAAAAAAGCGTTCAATGAAATGCTTGAAAAGGCTTTGGCCGACGGAGGTACTTCGATCGAAGAAGCCCTTGAACTTTGCAAAGAGTCGGTCTCCAATCCGCAAAGCCGAGACGATATCCTGGCCGCACTCAAACAGTTCGACAACCAGTTGGGCGACTTGAATGATTCATTGGCTGATGTCTGTGACGGCGGGAAGTATGATTCCCCGGTGAAATGCGGCAATATCAAGCGAAAGAAAACCCGCTCTCGGGCCCAGTGCAATGCGGTTGCTGAGAATAACAGAAAGCAAGAAGAGAAGGCGAGCAAGGGTGGTTCTACGGATGCCGCCATAGTCTTGATGATGAACGAAATGATGAAGAAGCAGCAGTAGGACCGCGCTCCGGCCGAAGCAGCGCCGCCTTCAAGCAATTCTGCACCAAACGGAAAACCGAACTAAGTACAAGGTTAGAGGCCGCCGAAGTTTTTTAGGGGCCGCCCAAAGCTTTGCGCTCTGACATGTCTTTGAACTTTAAGCAATTATTTCGCAAAACTCCAAACGTCCGGAAAAACAGACACTCGCATGGGTTTGACTGTACTTTTGTCGCGTCAATCATCGTCTCGCGGGGACAAAGTGGCTCTGAATCAGCGTCAAAAATAAAGGTGTAAACTGATTTTATACAATTCCGGCAAAAAAAATCTTTAAGGCCCTTTACAGCTTCTCAACAAACGCGCACACTTTTTATGATGAAGGCTCGATTTTATTTTTTGCTTTCGTTCCTGTTCAGTCTCACCGTTGTCGCAAGCGCTTCGGGCGCCTCGAGAGAATCTGACCCGCCGGTAGAGAAATTGATTCGATATTACAAATCTGTTTCACGAGGGTTCATTTCACCGAGTGGCGATGGGTCTTTTGTTCCGGGAAACGACCAAGATTTTTTTACGATCGATGTTTTTGGCTGGAATCGATTCCATGGATCAATTGATTTTATTGAAGGCAAGAGAAGTTTTTACAAGAGCCTTGATTTCGAAGTCAAAAAACAGTTTCACAAACCTCCATACTACTTCCATTCGTCATGGGGAACATTGTTTCATCCGCCGATCAAAAAACTGACTCTTCCAATTCAAGAATACGTAGCTCAGTTTGGCGGGCTTGATTTGAGCCAGTCTCAATCAAAGTATTTTGACCCAAGTTTCCAGGCGTACCTTGATAAAATCAGTCAGACCGAACTTACCGCGGGAAACGAGCTTGAGTTGTTGCCAAATGGCAGATCCTTCCAAGAAAAACTGCGACTTGTACGCGATTCAAAACGTTACTTCTTTGGTACTGTGATGGTTTATTTCTGCGATGAATCAACACGCCTCTTAATGGATGAAATGATCAGGGCTCGTAAGCGTGGCGTCGATGTTCGAATCATGGTTGAGGGCTTGTACGCGTCAACTGCGGCCAAAAGCTGCATGAATCGAATGCGTGATGGTGGTATAGATGCTGTTCTCGTTTCTGACTTTTACAAGACCGGCAGTCTTTTTGGGGTCATGCACCACAAGTTTTGGATCCGCGACGGCGAAGAGGCCATCATCGGTGGCCAGAACATGCATGAGTTCAGCAACAGATCCTCTGGATTCAACTTTAGGACTAGAGATACCGATGTTCACATCAAACGCGGCCCGATTGTCTCTGACCTGATGTGCGGGTATCTACGTCTTTGGTCTAAATATTCCCGCGCACGCAACCAGCCTATCCAGAAGTACCGATATGAACTCAATCGAAAGCTGATCGAAGAGAGGTCTCAAGGGTTCAGAGGAAAACAGCTTTACCCGCAGTGGTTGTCGAATTCTGAAACCCGTGCGCGTGGCGTCTGTCGGGTTCTCGTTCAAAGTGCGGGGGCTCAAAGTGAGGCGATCGCTCCGGTCGTGGCTGAGTACATGAAAGCAGCGCAAGAGCATATTCTTCTGACTACTCCTTCCCTAGACTACGACGGCAAATTCAAAGGAAAGATGCACTGGGAAGACGCCATGGCCTGGCTCTTGAAGCTGCGCGCCGACAAAGGCGTTAGGGTGGACGTGATTTCAAACGGCCTCACCGGGGGCATGGGGGATGCGACTACTTTTCTGAGAAAAATTGAACTTGGCCTGGAGGCGCAGGATCTCACGAAGCTATCCAAGTTCATCAAAGACTTCAATTTATTGATCAGCAAGGGTGCAGCGAAAAGCAAGCGAGAGAATTTGTTAGATCTCGCCAGCCGCAGCCCGCGTATCCGAACGTGGACTTACTTCAACCATATCCATGCCAAACAATACTTTTTTGACCGGATAGCCGTGATGGTGGGTAGCTTCAATTTTGATCGAAATTCTACCGAAAAAAATCATGAGTCTGCCCTGTTTTGCCTCGACCAAAATTTGCGTGATCAGATGGAAGCGCAGTTTGCTTTGGACCTGGTCAACTCAGTGCCGGTGGTCAGCAAGAACGGGCAGTAATATTGCGTCCGAACTCCGAACTCCGAACTCCGAACTCCGAACTCCGAACTCCGAACTCCGAACTCCGAACTCCGAACTCCGAACTCCGAACTCCGAACTCCGAACTCCGAACTCCGAACTCCGAACTCCGAACTCCGATTACGGGCCGCGACTCTACCTCGCTTCACACACTTAAAAAACTGAATTGTTTTGGTCGGAGTACTCGGCACGTGCCGAGTACCGAGTACTCTGCTTAAATCGACCCGGCAAACTCGGCGCCCGCCGAGTTGCGGCTGTGTTTGGTAAAGTAAAGCGATGAGGGGTGATGGTTTTTTGTGCCTAGGATTGGCGCAAAAATTTGTGATGAAACAAAAGTTTTTACAAAAGTGTTTTTTGCAGATGGCCATCTTAGAGATGGTTCTAGGGATGGCGCGGGAACATTTCTGGGACGGTCCGGAATAGCCCGACGGTCCGGAATAGCCCGGAAATTTTTTTGAAAAATTTCCACGTGCACTTGCAAAAATTACTGTCCGCACAAGAGGACAGATCGCTGGCGTGAGTTTGGTGGCGTGCTTAAAATGACCTCCAAATCTTTTGCTTTACCATCGCCCGGCG
>JBFMCE010000155.1:0-5069 GCA_040754655.1 Bdellovibrionota bacterium
CTAACCTCGTTTGGGGCCACTTTCCGTGCAAAGTCGCTTTGACGAAATTACAGATCAAAAGATCGTCGAAAACCTCGTACCCGACAGCGGTCATCAAAGAACCACGAGGCGCTTCAAAAGTGACGCCTCGGTTGAAACCTCGGCGCTTGAATTCGATCACGTTGTCTTTTCCCCCAACCCGAAAATTGACGTGGTCGAGGAAGGTGTCAAGGTGCTCAATCGATCGAAAGTATTGAGCCACTTTCTTGAAGTCTTCTTGTTCAAGCGCATCACCCCAGTTGTCTCCAAAGTCTTCAGGCTTGAGCAGGGTGGAAGGAGCCTCTGGAGGTTGTATCCGCTCATACGAGTCGGCCTCGCAGTCGTAGCGCACATAAGCGGGCAAAAGTTCGGAAGTCGAAGATTCAAAACCAACCCCATAATCGTCTAAAGAGGTGGTGTACTCGTTCGCCCATGCGCTATCCGTGCGTTGGTACTTGTGCATCGAGCTGAACGGTACGAAATGGGTGACGCCAAAGCTTTGGGTGGCCCTTGCGATCTGTTCCCCGACAGCAGCTTTCTTCGCTGCAGGAGGAAGAATTCGGCCTCCCTTTTCGTCGAAATAATTCATCATGTACGCGTCGCCAAAGCCCGAGAGCGCTAGCATGAATGACTTAGGATAGTTCTTGATCATCTTTCTGACAGGATCAGCCCATCCCCGGTCATAGGCGTCGTTCAGGTTTACAACAAGGTGTTTCTTGCCAATCTCGACGAGCAGAATGGCGTCTTGGTTGTAATCTGCGATACAGAGCACTCGAATGCGTTCTGAAAGAGAAACCCATACATTGTCTTTAAGGACCTGAGTTTTAAATCCCTGCGCGGTGAGGTCGTTTAAAATGCGCGAACCGACATGGTCTGGCAGCAAGACCGTGTGGTTGCGAAAAAGATCAAGCGATTCGCCATTGAGGTGATCAGGATGCCCGTGAGAGAACCAAACGTACTTCGCCTTGAGGATGGCTTCCATTTGAGGGGCGGGTACCTCATGAGACAAGGTCCAGCTTCCAAAGTAGGCGCTCCCACGCACCCAAGGGTCGGTTACAAGGACCGGAACTTTATCGTGCGCTACGAGCGTGGCATTCGCGATGGTCTCAAATCCTAGATTGAACATAATACGTCAGATAACCACGAATCTATTTGGTGGTCTACGGAAAATCAGATGGCTTAACGCTCGCGGCGTACCAATAACCGCTCGCATTTCGGCAAAATCCGGAATTCAGTAAGAACTCCATAATGGTCTGATACTGGCTTTGCGTCAAAGACGAGCTTCGAGCTCAATACCTCGACTTCGTGCCTTTCTCCCGGTCGTATTGAAACATAATCCACGCGCTGGTCTGGTTCTTTGAGGTTGCCTTGCGTAAGAGCGTTCTTATTATCCCAGGTATTGCCTTTGTGCGGAGCTTTTTCGAGGTCGGGGTTCGCTACAACGTAAGAATCGATGAAGCCTGCCTCTCCATGAAGCCATTTCATCTCGGGTTGTTTGCCGTCGGCATTGGTGTCGCCGCAGAAGATTGCCGGGCAGCTAAAGCCACGCGCTTGATCACGTCGTTTGATCTCTTTAACGATCTGTTTAAGCTGGTGGATGCGGCGTGGGTTCGTAACCCCATTGCTCAAGTGGGTGTTTGCGAGCAAGATCCTCGAACCCTCGATTTCGAGTTCAACCATCGAGAACCCCTTTGGTTTGATGCTCTCAAGAGCTTTCAATGGCCGAGTGGGAGCGGCTTGGACTTCAAATTTTTCCACAAGTTTTGTTTCCGGCATGACTAAACCGCTCTGCTTTTTGATGAGAAGGGTAAGACCATGAGTGTCGCCTTCGAAAATCTCTCTAAGCCCATTGATCCATTGAGCGACGCCAAAAGCTCTGTTTGAGGTTTGAAGCACGCCTTGAGCCACAAGATAAAGCCTGTAACTGGTCATGGAGTGGGGTTGTGACTTTCCAGAGTCGATCAGCTCGTACTCCGGAAAGGCCTCTCGGTAGCGTTCCTTGACTCGTTCGTCGAAGACCTCTTGCAGGGCAATGACATCCGGTAGCTCAAGGGCTCGAATCGCTTGGATCTGGCGCTCAAGACGCTCAAAATCCATTTCAAGTTTGCCGGCGAAGATATTGAGCGTGAGTACACGAAAAACGAGCCCCTCCGCCCGGGCGAACTGAGCGGAGGAAGTCAGGAAAATACAAAAATAGATGAGAACCCACGTGCCCCACGAACAAATTCGAGTCACCCAAATACCTCAGGCAAGCCTACCCCGACTTGCGGATGATCAGGGCCCATTTTGGAGATGGTGCCCTGAGCCGGAATCGAACCAGCGATGTAGCCGAATAGGTATATGGAATGAAATGAAAGTTCAAGCGCGGTCCCACTTTACGCGACTTGGAGCGTCGGTTTTTGGGGTGAAATAGGGTTGAGTGGTTGCAAGGGCTCGAGCGGAACTACCGCACCCTAATGGGATATATCAGGACTCTAAATCGGTAATTGGGCCAATGAAGCAATGCGCAAGCTAATCAATGGTTTACGCGGACCCGATAGTGCAAGGGCCCTGAATCAGTAGATCAAAGTCTACGATAGCAAAATGCTATATTTGTCTTGTTCTCGAAATAGCACTTTGCTATACTCATAGAGTGCAGCTTCTTGGCAAAGGCATCATAGATAAGTTCAAGGTGAAGCATGCGAACAGCCGGAAGGCTTTGGATAAATGGCAAACTGCGATCGAGAAATCTAAGGCGCGCAACTTTGTAGAACTGAAGCAAACTTTTCCTTCAGCTGATTTGGTCGGCAGTGCAATGGTCTTCGATGTTGGTGGGAACAAGGTTCGGGTTATCTCGGTGGTCAGATTTGAAATTCAGCAACTCTTGGTGACTCACGTGTTGACCCATGCGGAATATGATAGGAACAAATGGTAGGATTTAGGAGGGCATATGTTGAGCGCCGCGAAAGTCATTAGTCAAATTACAAGTGAGATTTCGGCAGCTGTAAACCTGGCTCCGGTAGGGGATGCTTACCTCAAACTTGTTGAAACGTTTCCGCTTATGAAAATCGAGTCTAAGGAGCAAAATAAAGCAGCTCTTAGAGTTATGGAACACTTGATCACCTATATGAATTCCCATGATGGGGTGATTGATTCCGGCACAAAAAAACAAATCCATCAGTATATGAAATGCTTGGGCAACTTGATTCATGATTTTGAGAAGGAAGCATACTCTATCGGAAAAATGAGCGGAGCTGAGATGCTCGCTTATTTTATGCACGAACACGGATTGAACCAAAAGGATTTATCTAAAGAGCTTGGTGGCCAGTCCGTTGTCAGCAAGATTTTGAAAGGTGAGCGGCAGCTCAATAAAAATCAAATCGAGAAACTGGCAAGGCGCTTCAACGTCTCTGTTGAAGTATTCTTCGGATAAGTGGAGGACGTTTTGCCAACGATTCGAGATTTGAAACGAATTTGGAAAAAGCTCGGCCTAAAAGGTAAGATCGTAAATTATTCATCAAAGCCTTTATAGGTCATTGAAGCGGATGACGAAACTGGCAAAGGGTCGCACATCTACTTCCACCGATGAGTAAGTCCCCGCAAAATGTCGATATTGATGCATTTAAGCGTGTTGATGGAAAGCCAGTCGAAGGGCACTCTTCGTGGTGGAAGTTCTACGATTATTCTACGCTTGAGGTTTTTGATAACGGCAACGACTTGAAGGTTTCGGTGGTTAGGAAGACTCCGGTGAATGAGGATTATTTTGGCCAGGGTAGGATCATTTACGATCGCTCCGAGCAATGGGCGATATCAACCAAATTGGTGACCGATGTACAAAGAGGGAAGAACAGGCGAATTACTAAATACTATGTGACTGACGAAGGATGGCTCAAGCCAGACGATGTATTGGCTATGGTTTGTCGTGGAGAAATCGATAACGCGCGCCCTGTTTTTCCTTCGACCGGAAAGCCGTGTATTCGCACTCGGCGAGACCGTCAAATATTCAATAATTTGGAGATCAAAGGATGAACGCCACGAAATTGGAGGTCGTAAGCAGGGTCCTTGCAAAAATCTCTCGCATCGGAAGTTTCTTGCCCCTTCTTTGGTTGATCGGAGTTTTTACATTCTATATTCGCGCCCGGCTTTTTTTGGGACGCTGGCCGACGTATTCTCGGCCTGATCCAAAACGGTTGCCATTTGAGTTCCAACACGGGATTTTCGTGTTGACCGTGTTTCCAGTCTTGTGGTCACTTTTCATTTTGCCAGCAGTTTGGATTTGTCAAATCGCGATGAAACAATGGTCTGCTCCTCAGTTAGCTGCTTCGAGCAGCCCAATGCAGCGACTATTTCTTGCTTCTAAAGGTATCCAAAAAGAAGTGGCCCTCTATCTCTTCGGCTGGGCTTTGATCTGGTCGACTTTTTATCTTCCTTACCGAGGATTCGTAGACTGGTTTTTAGATTGAATTAAAGGATTAGCGCAGCACCACGCGGGATTTTTTCTGCCAGACGAGGAAGACGAACAAAAGCGACACAGGCGTACATAGAGGGGGCCTGACGAAGTATGGAAGAAAAAAGACAAGTGGTGCCCAGAGCCGGAATCGAACCAGCGACACGCGCCTTTTCAGGGCGCTGCTCTACCGACTGAGCTATCTGGGCAGCC
This sequence comes from Bdellovibrionota bacterium, assembly GCA_040754655.1. Taxonomy (GTDB): domain Bacteria; phylum Bdellovibrionota; class UBA1018; order UBA1018; family UBA923; genus JBFMCE01. The sequence goes on from JBFMCE010000155.1 coordinate 4,658, forward strand.
GTTGTAAATGAGAAACCAAGAGTTGCCACGGTCTGTCGAGAAAGGCAATAGTCAGTTCAATTCTTTTGAATTTTCTTCTTTCGATTCAAGGTCAGCGAGAATTCTTTTGAATTCTTTCAACGTGGTTGAACGGTAGTCGTAAGCTTTGCCGAAACGTTTCAAAATGTCGTTGGTATATTTCAGGCGTTCAGCAACTTCAGAAATCCGTTGGTCAGGAACGTCATAAGCAGGTTCTGATTTTTTTTCAGCCTGCGCAGGAACAGCTTTTTTTTCTGCGCGTGCTTCTTCAAGAACCACAAGTCGTTTTTGAAGTTCTTTATTTTGTCGTTTCAATTCGTTGATTTCATCTGAAATTAAGGTGCCCGTCGCCGTTGGAAGACTGATGTCAGGATTAGAAACGGCGGTTTCTTGT
>JBFMCE010000156.1:0-4648 GCA_040754655.1 Bdellovibrionota bacterium
TCTCTTTGTCAGACGCGCAAAACCATTTCCAGTTAGAGTGGCGGGGTTAGACTTTTCAAATCCCATCGGGCTTGCTGCGGGCTTTGATAAAAATGCGGTTTTGCTTCCCGGCATTGAAAACTTGGGTTTTGGCTTCATTGAAATCGGAACCGTGACTCCCAAACCTCAAGCCGGCAACCCAAAACCTCGAGTAAGCCGCATCGCAGAGAGGCGCGCCCTTTTGAATCGCATGGGGTTTCCGAACGACGGAGCCCAGGTGATTGCGGCAAGGCTGCGCCATGCAAAACCACGGCTTCAGATCCCCGTCGGGGTCAATTTGGGCAAGAATCGCGACACGCCAAACTCAGAAGCCTTGCGTGATTATGAAAGCTTGCTCTCTACCTTTGTGGATCTTGCAGATTATTTCGTCATCAACATCAGCTCACCCAACACGCCCGGCCTTCGAGACTTGCAATCAAAAGAATTCATTGATTCGCTTGCAAGTGCGCTTTCTCGGCGCTCGATCGGCCGTCCCGTCTTTATAAAGCTTGCTCCTGACGTTTCACATGAAGCTTTAGGCGACATCGCTAAATGGTGTGGAACAGGAAGGGCTTTCGCAGGGTTGATCTTGAGCAATACGATCCCGACTGACCTTGGAGGAATCTCAGGCTATCCTTTAAAAGGACCTTCTCTTCAGCTTTTAAAACTTGCGCGCTCAATGCTGCCTGGCACCGTTCCCCTCATCTCAGTCGGAGGCATTGAGAATGCTCAAGACGTGGTTGAAAGGCTTGAAAACGGGGCAAGTGCCGTGCAGCTGTACAGCGCACTGATTTATCAGGGCCCTGGTCTTGTCGGCCGTATCTTACGAGAACTAAAAGGATTTTCTAAATAGAACATTTTCAGTCGACTAATAGGCCTGACCAACCATTGACGAGCCTTGATCAGTAAACATATTGTAAATGAAATCGACCTTTATCGATGAAGGAGGCTCAAGTTTTATGCAAACTCAATATGGCTATGGTCGCACTGTAGTCATTTCACCCTCGCAACAACTCGCGATGTCGAGATTTGTCACCAGAACTTATGGATGGATGTTCTTGGGGCTTTTGCTCACCGGCGCGGTAAGTTTTATGATCGCGTCGTCTGAAGTTGCCGTGCAAACCATTATCATGAACCGTTGGGTCTTCATCGGCGCCATCGTGCTTGAACTCGCGGTGGTCATGGGACTCACTTTTGCTTACCAACGGCTCTCACCTGCGATGGCGACTCTGGGTTTTCTTTTCTATTCAGCACTGAACGGCGTAACCTTTGCCACGGTGTTTCTGGCGTATACGATGAACTCGGTTGCTCATGTGTTTTTCATCACGGCCGGCATGTTCGGTGGATTAGCCCTGTTTGGATCAGTGACGAAGAAAGATCTCACAGGCCTTGGCACATTTGTCGGCATGGGGCTTTGGGGTCTGATTCTCATTGGACTCGCCAATATGTTCATCCAAAGTCAGTCGCTGAGCCTGGGCCTTGCAGTCGGCGGGGTTTTGATTTTCTCAGGCCTCACTGCTTATGACGCGCAGAAGATTCGCAGCATGGCTTATCACTATGCGACCGATGGCGGCGTCACCGGCGAAGCTGACAAAGGCGCGGTGTTTGGCGCGCTGACGCTTTACTTAAACTTCATCAACTTGTTCCTAAGCCTGCTTAGACTTTTTGGTGAGCGGAAGTAAGTAAGAAAGAAATCAAATTCTTGGTCTTTTATAAAGAAAGGGGCTCATCCATTGCGGATGGGCCCCTTTTTATTTCTGAACAAAGCCATTTCGACTGGAGATGCTACGGACTCACTTCCAAGAGTTGACACGAAACTTGGGTTGGGTTCTCGAGATTCGTCACACAAGCCGCGAGTTTATGCGCGCCGGCGGCGGGCAACCTGATGCCGTACATTTTCTCAAGCTTGGCGCACCCACCCGTGTCAACTCGAGACCCGTTAGAGAATCCTGTTCTGTCGGCTCCTTGATGGCCGCCGATATAGGTGTATTGAGTCGAATTTTGGGCAGCCACATAGAAATCGTACCGAATGAAATCTTGCCCAAAACACGTGTTCGTATTGCCAAGGTAGTTGCGCAAAAGGATGCTCGCGCATGGCGTCCCAACAGAAAGGATTGAGCAGAAATTATACTGCGCATCGGTCGGTTGTAGGTTGAACTGGTCACTGCTGAAATTAAAAGTAGACACTGGCAAAGTGCCGTTCGACGCCAACTGCTCGCTTGCGTAGGTAATATTGGTCGGACCACCTGGAGGCGTTCCGCCTCCACCCGTTCCACCACCGCCAGCCGGGGGCTCTGTGTCTCCACCGCCCGAACCCTCTCCACCACCGCTACGATTGGTGTCGTCATCACAGACTTCAGCCGCACCAATGCCGAAAACCACATGGCGCATCGACATCGAAACGCCCTTCCACCAGCCTGGAGAATTAGTAGCGACGTAACCTCCATACAACTGGCCCACAAGCGCCTCGCTAAGGCCGCGAGCGCTTGCACTGCACAAGTTGTTGGTTTGAGCCACGGCGTCTGCGATGAGAAGAACCGAGAGGTGCATGGGCCGCTCTTCGCTATACGAAGGCTCGCTTCCCATGTTCCTAGCACAAGACTGCAGCCTTCCATCAGCACCAATGGTGCAGTCTAAGATCTTCGCCCAAACCCCGTTCACATCGATCGAGCCGTCGGGGCGTTTTGGGATCATGACTTGGTAGAACTGATTTGCCATCCCGCCAAGCATGCCGCGGATCACACCATTTCGGTCGCCGAAGTGGCGCAGATAACTTTCGAAGAAATCGAAATGAAGAGCTGAGTACATGAAGTTCTGATCGGTGCTGCAGGCATCAGGCCGCCTGATGTCGTTTACACAGAGCATTCCGCCCAGCATGTTGTCGCGCACATACTCGTCGATGACTGACCTGAGTTTATCAGCGCAAAGTTGATTGGTCGTCTGATCTTGAATGAACTCGACAGCATACTTAAGCAAGTTCATCTGTTGAATCACCTGTCGCTGCACCACAAGCCTACTGACGAACTCTTCGCGGTTTGCCTCTGGAATCGAAGAGTCGTAACGCCGAATGATGGTTCTACACGCCTGTTCATAGACTTCGAGGAGAGAACGCGTGGGCCTGATAAGATAAGCTTCGTCACTGCCTTGGGTATAGAGATAATCCGACGACGCGCCGCCCGAACGAAAGGCCTGGCCAGTGCGTTGGTTTGTGTTGAAGAGATTGCCCGCGATCAAACCATTCATGACGTTCACAGGACCAGGGTTGGTTCCAGTGCTGTAAACAATGCTCTTCAAGAAAGTCTGCTCAGCAGGCAAGGCATAATCCCAAACGAAGCGCGGGTCGCCTGTTCTGAAATATTCTGCGAACTCAGATGACGTGGGGCTCCAGTAATTGCTTCCCGTGACTGCGAGCTCAGCGCTATCACGCTCCCAGCCGTATTGGTCGTTGCTCAGCGAATCGGGCCAAGCCGAGCCATACTTCTTGCCGCGATCCCATTGCCCGCCCGGGCGGATGGTGTCGTTGTGAACGCGGTTGATGGATTCCGAGTATAACCCAAGCCTTTGTCCCCTTGCGCGTTCGGGAAGCCTAGGCATCACGCCCGTCGCATTGACGTAATAGACTTGAGGTTTAGGCAATAGAGCTCGTTCAAGCTCTAAAATGCCTCGGTCGCGCTCTTCGCCAAGCCTTCGATCAGAAGGACTCGCTTCAAAGAAACGCAACTGAGCAAAATTCCAACGCGTTTGGGCTTCGCTGATCGTCGACCTGCTGCTGATGAAACGCAAACTGAGCGCGCCATTCTGACCCTGCAGCGCTTGCGGTTCGCGATAACGCATCCACGGCATCAAGATCGCGGCCGAGAGAGAGGAATCTCCGATCGCGACCATAGGTTTGGTGAAAAACTCTGGAGTCGCAAGTGTGGTGGCCCCGTGCAGGCTTGAAGCCCTTCTCCAATTCGGGTTTGAGGTCGAGCCATACTCTTGTTGGATCACGCTTGCGCCAGAAAAAGCCACGGCACTCGGGCTCACCAGACTCTCACTCACGATGTAATTGCGCGTTTCGGCGGCATTTGAGTTGAGGCTAAATCTCCAACCTGCTTCTTGAACGACCGCGAACCTGCTCCAAAAATCTCCGGAATCCGGTTGTTGACCGCCACCGCATTCATTTCGGACATCGTATTCAAGCGTCACATTCGGGCTGCCGGCGACGAAGATCATGCGTGCGGTATAGGCTAACGGACGCGTACAAGAAGCATTGCCATTGTCTGATGGCGCGAAGTGGCCTGCTGAACGAACCACGACCTTCACTGGCCCTCGTTCTTCGATTCTAAAAGACAGGCTGTCAACCGTTGCCGTGCGCCTCACGCTTGCCGCATCAACGATATACGGGCCATCAGAAACGTTGTCGTTCAACGCGCTTCGGCCATTGATAAGAGCAGAGGTGATCAAACGTGAAGACGTCGGCGCGATCGTGAATCTCGCCACGCCTGTATTCACTAGATAGCCTGAACCTTGTGTGATGATCGTCACATCACGCGCGGAACCGGCCGCCTGAACACCGGGATAACTTCTCAATGAATAATAAACCGAAGAGTTGGCCGGCACGTTCGCCCTGACAGCGACTTGGATCCAT
>JBFMCE010000157.1:0-4399 GCA_040754655.1 Bdellovibrionota bacterium
CTTCTCTTTTGATTCGACGAAATAGAGCAATCCCTCGTTGCAGGTGTAACCCTGTTCCTCCAGGATCATCCCCTGCACACAGACCTGCACCCGCTCCGGCTCATAGGCACCCTTGGGGATGTGAGGACGCTTGCCTTTTTTGTAATCCACCGGCGTGACCACATCGCCCTCACCTTCCACCAGATCCATCTTGGCGATCAGCCCAAGCTGATTGGACGACAGGGTGATCGAACGGGCGTGGACCTTCTCCTCATCCTCACTTTCGGGATCGGGCAGATCGCCCGAAGGCTTATCGACGCGTCGATGGGCATGACGTCCCTCCACCGTATCTCCCGAGTCGGCCCACTCCCCCTGCACCCATTCGAGATAAGCCAGACGTGGGCAAAAGACATACTCGTTGACCATGCGTGCGGGCAGCAGCGGCATGTCGCCGGTGAATTCGGGGAAAGGGAGGGGGAGTTCTTGTTGGGTGCTGTGGGTCATGGTGACACCTTTATCTCATCTTGCAACAAACTCCAATTGACAACCTAAAATGTAATACACAAACCAAACAAGGGGAATGAACATGGCACTCATCAGCGCGCAGTTATCCGGCGAACTCGAAATCCAACATCCGGCGTGGAACGGCTATAACAACCTCATGCCATCAAGCTTTGCCGCCCGTTTATCGAACGTCACCGTCTTATCGCAACCATGTGTGGCATTTGCGCAGGCAATCACAGCATCACTAAAATCTGCATTGCCCGCCCCGTAGACGCGCAATGCCTTCCAAGCCACCGCGACATCTTCCTCAACGAGCTGCTTCGTAGTCAGAAATCCATCAACAATGCTAACCAAGCCCCACTTATCCATCTGATAATTGCGCTTGAGTACCCAAACGATTTCACACAAGGTCATCAAATTGATAAAGCCAGGGGCATCGGCCACCAGTACATACTCCATCAACTGATTCGCCTTACACGCCTGAGCGGCATCATCCTGCACCAGATAACGAATCACCACATTGGTATCGAGCCCGATCAAGCACGGCCTCTCGATTCGATGGTTTCATTCATCTCTTCGATGGTCACCGCTTTTGCAGGCTTGGGCACCTGCCCCTTCAGCGACCGGATATCCCGGCTCGCCGCCACTAACTGGAACACACCGTTCTCCATCTCGATGAACTCCACCCGGTCGCCCGGTTGCACCCCCAAACGTTGCCGCACTGATACGGGAATCGTTACCTGGCCTTTGCTGGTGATGGTTGCTGTGGACATGGCGCCTCCTCTTGTCATTGAGAATATCCTTACAGTAGCGCAAAGGTAAGGCTGCCTTGTGAAGACTGGTGTCTTCATCGTAGAGGCACGGGACGCAATTGCATTCCTTGGCTAGCCCCAACCAACTACGCCATTTTCATAAACGGTCCTGCTCACGCTGCACGAAGGTATCGATCCCGTGCAAGAAACCTTGTGTATTCTTGGCATCACACTCTGGAACAGCTTCCATCAAGCCTCCGCCAAGATGAGATGTACGCCCAATAAGAATTGGTCCCGCTTGGGCAACCTTAAAATTCAGACGAACATGGCCAGATATTCCACCACGTGGTCCTTCACATATTTTGATTATCTCAACTTCAGGCATGGCCAAACCCCTTCGATGGATTTCCTGCAATACGTCGTTCACAAGGGCATCGGCTGCGCTCATACGCCTGGCATAGCGTGTCGGTCGATACTCTGTCAGGCTTTTCCAAGATTTGGCTGCGACAAAAAGAGTATCTGTTTCAGCATCAACATGACATTGCAACAACTTAAGATACCCCGCCGCCCCTGCTCGCAAATCTGTGAGTCCCTCAAGAGCGGTATCGAGTATTTCCAAATTCTCTCTTTCGTACTTCGTGGAAGAACGCCTCTCAAGAAGGTGCGGCGCCAAGACAAGAAGTCTATTGCGCTCAAGATCTGATGCAAAGGCCAGATGCCTGTGATTTCCCTTACGCAAGACTTCTCCAGTTACTTCGTGCCCTGTAAAGAACATCGGGAGCTGGGCGCGATTACCCAACGTTGTTTGGACTCTAGCCATGACCGCCCGCCTTAACGCACGGGAAAGTGCAATCGGGTCAGCCAACATCAAACCGTCTACAATGCCAAAAGCAAAAACACCTTCTGTGCGACGAATGGGTTCCATAAGCCCCAGCCCCATATAGCGGCCATCACCGATGATCAGCGGTCCTTCCAACGGCTCTGCAAAATTGACTTCAACATGCCACAGGCGCTCCTTGGCAAAACGAGTTTCAGGCGCGAAGACTTCGGACCGTGCGCCCCTGGCTGAAAACGGCTCGCGTTGCAGACGGAGTGTTTCAACCTTTGTCTGAACTCCCGCATGACGTAACGCCTGGAGCACCGCCGTCGAAGCCCTTGCCTCTTCAGCAAGTCGTTCAGCACCGCTCTTGGCCTCATCGTGAATATTGCACGGATCAATCCGACGACGTGCGGCCTGCTCAGGCAATGCAGTGGGTGTAACTGTTCGCCAAAGGCGATTCATTTCACCCGATTCCACTCCGTAATGTTTGAACATGCCGAAATCAGATGCACGAACCAACCTTGTCTCCTCCAGCACCTCACCTGTGCTGGTATCCACATTTGTGGTCACGACAAGCCCGGAAAAGGCCCAAGCAATATCTTCTGTTCGAATTGGACAATTTGCAGGCACCTCAACCATCACTCGACGAATGGCTCTGTCGGCATGAATATGACCAATTGATGGTAGCGGGATAATGTGCACTCTCGCGGCCTTATCAGCCTCCGAAGCATTCCTGCCAATAAGCACGCGCTCAATTAAAGACTTTTTATCCTGAAAAGCAGACTCAAGCCTGTTTGCAGCGGCGTCACGAACCCTTACCACGAGCGCGCCAATCTTTTCTGGTGGCCACGGCGCGAAGGGTGATTCAGGTGCAGTTGTGCGCAACTCGAACAGACACCGGTACGGAGAACTGTTGTAGGCCACGGCTTTGAAACGTGGTTTCGGAGGCTGAGCGAAAAGCACCTTGACATCCTGCTTACCGCCCTTTTTAATTTCAACGTTATATGCAAATCGCTTCCTATTTGCGATAAATCGCTGTTCAATACTGGCAAGCGAACCTGGCATCGGGCAATCCAGTATGTTTCCTTGATTGCCAGATGACGGGCGGTAGATTGCGCCACCATGTTGAACGAGTCTGGTTTCAAGCTCTGACTCATCAATGACCTCACCCCAAGCCCAAGCCATGTCAACGCCTCTACCGAACTGATAAAGTCGTTCTGCGATACCGCAAATGTTGCGCGCATGACAATCGATATCACCGCGTGCATTAAAATTCCAAGCGTAGAACAGCGGCACACCGCTATCGAATAATCGTGGGTTAATCTGTTTTGACGCCTTTTTGCCTGACGGTGAATCTTGATCATTATTCGGCACGAAGTTGCCAAAACTCTGTCCCTTTCGGGTAATTGGGGCCGCAATGGTCGGAGGTGATAGATTTTCCAGCCACTCAAGTGCGTCTCGGTCAGACTTCGAGAGAGTACCTCTCTCTGCCGCGCCTGCAACTAGCGCCTGAAACAGACGGGCCGAAGATGGTGGCCAATCCGGCAACCCATGATAGCGTCCATCATGGAAGCGGATGCAAACGAGAAGTACCTTATTCACTGGCGCTATCATCGTCTTCTTCTTTCTTCGCTAGTAGATTCTTTGCTGCCTTGATGTCGAACTTATGAGACAGTTCTTTTGGCCAGCCTTCCTTAAAGTGACTTACAGATGCTTCCGCATATTTAATCAGCTCTTGTTGCGACTCCTGAGAATTAAGGCTAACAAGATCTGCGCTTCCGCGCCGTGGCACGACACTCCAAACATCATGCTCATCGGCATACCTGAGGTGACACCCTTCACGGAGAAACAACTCCATATCGGTAGAAGCTGAAATCAGCGCAAGTGCAAGCAAATAACGCCGAATCTTTTGAGATTCGTCATCGTTCTTCCCTAGAATGTTGCGCAACGCAACAAGATTTATGGTGATGTCACGCTCAATTCCACCTTTCGCGACAATGCCACCCAATACTCGACGCTCAGGATTTGGTGCCCCATCTCTGAACTCTTGCATATATTTCTGTGCGGATTTGCTTACCTTTCTAAAAGTTGCCGGCGCATCCGCAAAGCCCTTTTCAGAAAGCTTCACTTTCTTGGCCGTGGCTTCATTCTTCAGCTCATCCTGTTGTTGTGAGTCCAACGACTTCCACACTGAATTGAACTGCGCGGCTGCATAAAGTGGCTCAACATCCAACGCCCTAATTACTGAACGAACAAGCCGAGGCCGTTTCTCTGCTGTACCGCCGCGCGAGTCCCAAACCCCAAACACAAGAGAAGTTGGTGCTAACCTGACAAGTGGCCCTGC
>JBFMCE010000158.1:0-4396 GCA_040754655.1 Bdellovibrionota bacterium
TTTCAGATTGTCTGCTTCGGTCAGCGCATCTTTTTCAGAGCACTTCTTTGTTTCGCTGCAAGACACAAGGGTCTGGCCGATTTCATTGTAAGCGTCGGTCAAGCACTGCAATTCCATCGCTCTTGAAACTGCTTCCATGCCGTCTTGAGTCGCCTCGAGGCTCTTGATGTAGGAAGGATCATAAGAGTCAAACCGACCTAAAACGAGGTAATCTTGGTTCTTGCGTCGGATCAGGTAGGAATAGTCCGTAGGAAAATAAAAGGGTTCATGAAAAGGAGTGTATCGAAGGCAACTTTTTGAAACCCACGCCAACCTTCCCCAAATCTCATCGTCAACAATCGGAACATCAAGGGCTACGCACGAGACAAAGGTATTTGCAAAGCCAGGGAGAAACTGGAAAAAGACTCCTCTTAAAGGATCTTCGTCCTCATAGTTCAAAAAATAAGGCTCCGCTTCTTCTCCAGGTCTTAGACTCTTCCCCCCGCAATACGAATAAAGACCTCTCCACCAGTATTCATCACGCCCCAAAGTTGACTCGCTGCAAATCTGTGGCTCTCTCCAGAGCGTCGTGGATGTTTCTTGCGACGCTTGGGCAATCATTTTTTGGACCACCAAGGCCCGCGCCTGAATCTCTTCTAAGTCGAGGTTCTTGCGGTCGTAATCGCCTTGCTCGTAAAGAGAGGCTAACTCTTTTTCCTCTAATTTCGCACGCACCCTGGCGAGAAGAGCTTCAGTCTGGGTACGAGCCAAATCTTGATGAGGTTTGATTTCAGAAATCAGTTTTAGTTGAAGTTTTGATTTCAGCGAGTTTGCAGCTTTTCGGCACGACCCGATAGCCTTCTCGACCTTGGTTTTATCAATGAATTGAAACGAAAACCCTTGCGAAGAAGCCGATGCATTGCCCCCAATGAGCAAGAGCCCCAAGAAAACAAAAGCGAATTTCTTCATATGGCCGCTAGGCTTATTATATAAAACTAGTTTAGTAAATTAATTTTATCTACCCTTGGCCCAAGTGATAGTTTGGCGATTCCTTCGTCACGATCACGTCGTGAGGGTGGCTCTCTGCAAGGCCAGCATTGGTGATTTTCATGAAACGGGCCTTGCCTAGAGTTCCTAGGTCTTTTGCCCCGACATACCCCATTCCAGCCTTCAATCCGCCTAAAAGCTGATGGATCGTGCTTGAGAGAGTTCCACGATAGGGAACCCTGCCCTCAATGCCTTCGGGCACGAGTTTACCCGCTTCTTCAATTTCTTCCTGAAAATAGCGGTCTTTTGAGCCTTTTTTCATCGCGCCAAGGCTTCCCATCCCACGATAGACCTTATAAGAGCGCCCTTGAAACAAGACCATCTCGCCAGGCGACTCATCTGTTCCCGCGAAAAGTGAGCCGATCATCACCGATGACGCTCCTGCTGCAAGTGCTTTGGTGAGATCTCCGCTAAAACGTATCCCACCGTCAGAGATGATCGGAATCCCTGCTTTTGAAGCTTCCGCGACACAGGTCTGCACCGCCGTAAGCTGAGGCACGCCAATTCCCGCCACTACGCGGGTGGTGCAGATACTGCCAGGTCCAATGCCGACTTTCACAGCGTCAACACCGGCATCGATCAAAGCTTTCACACCCTCTGGGGTCGCGACATTGCCGCCCACCACTTCAATCTTAGGAAAGCGCTTCTTTAGTGCACGGATCGCCTCAAGCACGCCTCTGCTGTGGCCATGCGCAGAGTCGACGAAAAAAACATCAAGCCCTGCTTCTGCGAGCAGCCCTGCCCGTTCATCAAGGTCTGCAGCCACTCCCACTGCAGCCCCAACCATGAGCCTGCCAAAGCCATCTTTATTCGCGTTGGGATACTTTGCTTTTTTCACGATATCTTTGATCGTGATCAAGCCCTTTAAGTGCCCCGCGCCATCCACGACCGGAAGCTTCTCGATGCGATACTTGTGGAGAAGCTTCTTGGCGTCCTCTAAAGTAATCCCCTCCGTGGCTGTGATGAGCTCGTCTTTCGTCATGAGGTCGCTCACCTTAAGGGCAAGGTTTTCTTCAAAGCGCAGATCCCGATTCGTGAGAATGCCGACGAGTTTTCCCTTCACCGTGACCGGTACGCCAGAGATCTTATAGCGCGACATCACCTCGACCGCTTCGGCCAGTTTGGCGTCTGGGCCGATCGTCACCGGATCTCTGATCATCCCCCACTCTGATTTCTTGACCTTCTCGACTTCCATCGCCTGGTCTTCGGCGCTCAAGTTCTTGTGAATGACGCCGAGCCCGCCTTCTTGGGCCATGGTGATTGCCGTCTTGCTCTCGGTCACCGTGTCCATCGCGGCTGAAATCAGAGGAATCTTTAGAGTGAGTTTTCGAGTGAGCGTGGTTTCAATGCTCACCTGCGAGGGAAGCACCTCAGAATACGCGGGCAGCAACAACACATCATCAAAAGTCAAGCCTTCAAGAATTTCTTTAGCCATTGAATCCACTCTCCCGATACCACTTTACATATTGTTTGTAGTTTTCAGCGCTCTGATGCAAAAACTTGATTTCTTCTTGTTTCAACGGACGCGTCACCTTCGCCGGAGCCCCAGTCACAAGCGACCTCGGCGGGATTTTCATCCCTTGGGTCACAAGCGCTCCAGCGCCAATGATTGACTCTTCACCTACTTCGACTCCGTCCATCACCACCGCTCTCATCCCAACCAAAACAAAATCACCGATCGTGCAACCATGCAAAGTCACCGAATGCCCCACGGTTACATTATTCCCAATCGTCAAAGCCGCTTTCTTGTGGGTCACATGCAAGATCGAGCCATCTTGAATATTCGTGCTTTGGCCTATCTTGATGGAATGCACGTCTCCGCGCACGACCACATTGAACCAAAGAGAAGAGTCTGCCCCGATTTCAACGTCGCCGATGATCTCACTGCTGGGGGTTTTAAAGACGCTAGGATGAAGTGTGGGCGTTTTGCCGCGAAATGAATAAAGCATGCGTATATTTACCTGAGAAGGGGTGGGTTCGTAAAGACTTAAGAGCCCGATCAAAGCGCAAGGACGCGCAGAACTCTGGCTTTGACGCCACGGCGCCAAAGGCCGCAAATCCGTGAACTAAAGTTCAGCAGCAGGCTCGAATGCCGCAGTCAGCGCGATCCCTGTTGCGCGCTCAATGCGCACATCGACGAATTTTCCGGTCAAATCGCGAGGGCCGTCGTAGGGAAAGTTCACTACTCGCCCGCAGCTGGTGCGTCCCATATAGATGTTTTTTGAGGGCGAGTTCTTAAGAGGCCTGTTCTTTCCTTCAACCAAGACTTCCATGGTTTTTCCGACATGGCGTTGGTTGTTTTCAGCCGCGATCTCTAACCCGCGCTTTTGAAACCGCAAAAGCCTCTCGTGTTTCACTTCCTGGGGAACATCGTCTTTGAGCTTGGCTGCTTTGGTGCCTGGTCTGGGGCTATAGGCAAACGAATAAACGATGTCGTAACGCATGTCTTCCAAGAGCTTCATCGTGAGCTCAAAGTCCTCATCCGTTTCCGTGGGGAATCCCACGATCATATCCGTTGAGAGTCCGCCATCTGGACAGCGGCTTCGCCATTTCCTGATTTGCTCATAGTACGCTTCAATCTTGTAATGACGGTGCATCTTATCAAGCACTGCATTTGACCCGCTCTGAACTGGAAGATGCAATTGATTGCAAAGCGCTTTGACCTGCCCATAACAGGCGATCAGATCATCGCTGAAGTCAACCGGATGGGAGCTAGTGAATCTGAGGCGCTTTAAAAGAGGAACTTGCGCATCAATTTGCCTTAAGAGCTGGGGAAAGGTCTCTTGATTGCCTTTGCCGTAGGAATTCACATTCTGGCCGAGCAACGTGATCTCGCGCACGCCTAAAAGAACAAGCCTTTGAATATCCGAGACTACTTCCGCAACGGGCCTGCTCTTTTCACGGCCTCGGGTAAAGGGAACGATACAGAAGGAGCAAAACTTGTCACAACCCTTCATTATGTTGACGAACGCACTGGCCGATTTGTGGGCTATCTTGGTTTCGGTCGAATAATCCCTGGTCTTATCGAAGTCATTGTAAACGACCTTGCGCGCGCCTGAACTTACCTCATGAATGATCTCAGGAAGATGATCAATGGTGTCGGTGCCAAATACAAAATCGATGTGGGGATTGCGTTTAAAAAGCTTCGCTCCATCAAGTTGCCCAACGCAGCCGCCGACTCCAATCACCTGTCCTTTGGTTTTATTTTTCGTGAGCCCGCCCAAGCTTGAGAGCATTTTGTGCACGGCCTTATCGCGAACCTCGCAGCCATTCAAAATCACGATGTCGGCAGTCTGAATGGATGAGGCTTCTTGAGCCCCGCTTTCGGTGAGCAACACGTTCATGCGCTCGGTATCGGCCACGTTCATCT
>JBFMCE010000159.1:0-4342 GCA_040754655.1 Bdellovibrionota bacterium
TATTACGCAAATCGATAACCTTTAGTCGGTAGTACCTGGAGAAATCTATCAATTCTTGCATTTTAAAGGTCATCGACTTGTGGGCATTCAGTGCAGAATCCTTCCTATCATTCTGACTCGTGCCACTTACAGCAGGCCGGACTCTACTAGTAGGGCCACGAACCGAAGAATCTGGGTAAATATCAAGACTCCGCAGTCCTCGATCAAACACAGCCTCCCATTCCTCGTTGCCATCGCGGTGAATAAGTCGAAATTTGCATCCAGGATGATCAACATTTTTCAGATGAGCTTTGTCACCACCAAGCCATCTAGCCCCAAGTTGGAATGGAAGATTCTTAAGGTTGAAACAAAAGCATGCATTACCCATTGCTCCAAATTCTACGATTGCATATTTACCGATTAACATGATGAAGGCATTATTATTTGGCAAACCTCCACGCTCAAGCTTTGAGATGCGCCCCTCATTTCTACGCTTGACTTCAACGTAATCTTCTTGACAAGAGGAGTAAGCATGGCGGCCAAGCACAAAATAAGCATCCTGAATTTGATCTAGATATCGCATCCAGAAAGATAGCCGACGTTGGTCTTGGTCCGCTTCATGGTCCTTGGCAAAGAGATCAAAAAAGGCTCTAAGATCTTTGCTAATTAGCCATCTCAACACCATGGCCTTTACTTCTTGAGACACATTACCCCAACCTGTGCTCCCAGGCAATTTTGGATTGCCCCAACGATCAATAGCCAATCGTGTAAGTTCAGCATGTTCACTACTATCACTGCAGCGACTATATCGCGTAAGAATCGCAATTAAACCTTCATCAACATAAAGAACATTTTCCCGCAGTGCTTTACACAGTGTGGATAGGTAGCGCTTAAAATCTGAGTCTTCAAAAGAACAGGCACGTTTCACCTGCGTGCGAAGCAAATCGATAATAAACCAGCTTGTTTCTGAAATTGTGAGGGCTTTTTTCAATTCTTCAATGGTCTCGCTATCACCTTCGAATATCGCCGAGGCATAACGCTCGCATGGGCTCTTCTCAAGAAGATTTGGGTGCTCATCAAGCACAGCCATCCAGGCAGGTTTGTGTTTACGCCCTAGAGGAAGTGACCTATAAGTATTTTTCAAGAAAACCCTCAACAAACCCCAATTATTTCTACCTACTTCACTGCTAGCATATGGACCCAAATAGCGGAAATAACTTGACAAAAGACCACGCCACGCTTTGATAGGAAATTCGGCATTTCTGAACAGCTCTTGAATTTCAGCCAAAAGCGTAGAGAAAGGCTCCTTCATTTCTATGAGCGGCGGCTTTTCTTGGCAATGGGGTGTGGCAAGCCCCCATGAAATCAGGCGTGCTTGGCCAAGATCTTCTAATCTGCCGACTTGGAGAAAAACAGCTATCGCGTTAAAGATGCGGTTTTGTGGAGGTTCAGCGCTAGCTTGTCAGTCAAAGGTTGCCCTAATACGTTCGAGCTCCTTAACCATTAATTCGGGTTTGCCAAAGAATTCAACAGAAGAAGATTCTTCTACAATGGCAACCAGAGTACTCCGTAACTTTTCGATATTCGTTGGCATTCTATCTCAGTTGGCATTCCCCAAGGCTATTCCTTTGGTCTATCATTGGTGCCTCTAGCTTCTCATCAAGCCCAAGAAATTCCAGGCGCAACTCAATCCGTCGACTCTCCTCATCGGTTTTCCTCGCAGAGTTAAATGAGTATCCACCAACAAGGAAAAGCTTTCGCACTTCATCCCGTTCTCCGATGTTGAGTACATTCTGATCCTCCATCGACTGATCGAGCAAAATGCAGAGCACCTTATGGCTGCGATTTAGACTAAGATTCAGGTTGTACAGGTATGTCCCAATGGTATCAGTGTAGCCTTCGACAATAATTCTCTTCAGCCACTTTTGACCCAAGGGTTCTCGGGCAATGCCGAGTAGCCTACGAGTAAATCCTCGAAGACGAGATGCTGCCTCGACCGACATCGAGTATTCCCGAAATTTAAAATAGGCTTGAGGACCAAAGTCGATGGTATGGCGATCCATGTTGACCTGTATACCTGGGAATTCATTGGCTGCTTGCATTATCTGTTCAAGAAGTTTTTGGATTTCATTTTCACGTTCAATTTTGCGGCGTTCAGTTTCATCAATTTTTTTAGTAACTGCAAGGAGGGCAACGCTCATCACCACAAGGAAAAGCACCATCAAAGATGTCATTAGATCTGCATATGATATCCAGAATGGCTTTTCTGCTTCATCTCTGGCATTTTTCCTATAAAAAAAGCGCAATCCAAGCATCTATTATTTCCGGCGCGAAACCTCCGAGAGGCCTTCCTCCAGATCTTCAATAGTAGTGCGAAGCATTTCCACTGCCTGTTGAAGTGATTTATCAAACTCAGTACGAGAACGATTAAGTGAGTGCTGAATAGCATCAGTCCATTTAGAAAAAGTCTCCGTTAAAATGCCAGATACATTTCCAAGGTAGTCCTCCGTTTCATTTTGAACGGCTTTAAATTTTATCGCAGCGGTCTCAAGCTCATGGATAAGTTCCTTGGAAAGTCCCGCTTCTCTTCTTGCGGACTCTATAATGGCCTGTAGCGATTCCAACATGGCAGCCAAATCAGCGCGCGTTCTATCATAGGAGGCCACAGCAAGCTGAGCTGTCTTCGCAGCGGCATCTATGCCCGTTGCCGTGATTGAAAGCCGTTCAGCGACTTGATTTGCTCGCTCGAAAACACCGACAACACTTTTTCCGGCATCGGAGAATTTTGAAGCTGCCACGTGTAACGTCTCCGCACCAGCGTTCATTTTGTTTATCGATTCGGTAGTAATATCACGAAGAGCGTTACAACTATCTTTCATCGCCTGAGCCATTTCAGAGGCTTGAGCAATAATCAAATCAGTCTGACCACCGAGGTCTGAGACCACAGCTTGAGCATGATCAGCGATGGCTTTCTGCTGCATCGATGTTTCCTGGCTAGCTTTAGAGTGTTGCTCCGCGAGATTGTCTATAATCTGGCTTACCTTGGTGCCCAACGTTTCTAGTGTGATATTTAGCTTGCCAGATGTTTCAACTTGGGAATTCAATACGAGCTCATGAATTTGCTCCACAAACTGACGCATTTGACCATTCATCTCCCGCTGGCGCAACTCCGTTGCTTCCATTGCATGAATCAGCTGCTCGCTCATTGCTTCGCCGGCCTCGCGGCTAACGCTGGAGAGATTAGCAATGAGCGCGGCGAATTGATCGCGTGTATCGCGCATAGAAGCACTGGTCTCCTGCATCAATGCGTTCAACCCTGCAATCTGGTTTCCAAAGACTTCATCGAGTCTTGACATAAAACCGGCAATTATGTCGGAGAGGGTTTTCTGAACCGCCTCACTTTGATTTTGGCTTGCACGGCTTACGATTCTTGAGACAGCCTCCATCGGCTCCCGTAGATTAGTCGTAATCGACTGGGCAATGTGTTCTGACATAGCCTGGTGGCTTGCCTGTGTTGCCTGAATCTGACGGTCCACTAGATTGGTCATTAGTTCTTTTATATCGGCGACCAAACTATCCTTGAGCTGGGTGGTTTGAGTTGCACTTTCTTCGGAGGCCTTCACAAGGCGGGCGAGATATTCTTCGCCAGCGCCAGACTGATACAAGCTGTCAATAAGTTGGCAAAGTTTTTCGACTTGATCATAATGGCGGCTAAGGGCTCGTTTCTCAAAAAAAGTAACTACCATAGCAGCAAAAATAGCTGCACCGGATACCATGAAGGCATGAGAAACGCTTCGCAGTAATTCATCAAGACTTTTATGAACCTTTGAAGCCTCCTCGGAAACCTCGAATGCCTGTAGACCAACGATAAGCCCAGAGAAAGTACCAATTATACCGATACCTGTAAAAAGACCAGGCAAATGTTTGAAAAATTCGGTTCGAAGGGGTGTATCGACCAAAACCTGTGTACTGAAGAACATCTCTGCCGGAGCGGTTTCCCGAAAATTAACAACTTTTTCCTGCCCGTTTAATACTTCGCACTGGCTATGAAGCGTATCTACATATTCCGCCCAAAGATGTTTAAACGGCTCCATGGTCATGATCTGATTACTGACAATAATTGGATCAACAAATTTATTGTCCTTATCTGCTTGTTCCTTGAGCTGAGCAAGTGCCTTGGTGACGTGACAAAGCTTCCGAGACAATTTATAGGAAGGAAATAGATATGAAATACAGAAATAAAAAATAAGGGACAAAAATGCCGCAATCAAAACACCTAAAATTGCGGCTAGGGTTAAATTGAGGGAGCCCACTCCAAAATCCACTGGGAGTTCTCCATTATTAGAATTTTAATACGGGGATA
>JBFMCE010000160.1:0-4178 GCA_040754655.1 Bdellovibrionota bacterium
TTTTCCTGTTTTTAAGTTTGGTTCTAGTTGGAGGGTCTACACAGGTCGCTTTTTCGTCAGTTGAGAGCGACTTGAGCGTGAAGGCGGAAATCACGTCAAATACGACATTAAATCTTACGATCGAGGACCGCAGTGACGTCGCAAATGCCTGCGATTACTATGTCGAGAGCTTCCAGTACATCAAGCCCATCAACAGTCTTGTAGTGCAAGTAGCGCAGAACTTCTGCCGCACTGAGCGTTACGGGAAGGGAAAGGCCCAGCTTCAGTGGGTGCTCCCAAACTCAATGCGTGGAGGAAACGCACGCCTTCAAGTGATCGTAAACCAGAAACGCCTCGGAACCCTAGTATTACGGGGGAGCGCTGTTGAAGTTCACGACCGCACGAAACCTGTTCAATGACCGAAATACCAGTAGTCCAATGTTGCAGTTGATAGTGACCTTACTTGCTTAAGGAGAGCAAAAGATGCGTTTCTTTTCTATGATTGCTGTTCTCGCAGTATCACTCAATTCCGCCCTAGCGCATGCTGCTAAAGTAGATCCTCGCTTGATCGAATTCGGGAGAGGCGAAACCACAAAAAAAACTATGCGTGTCGTCGCATTGATGGGAGCCCCTGCGCAAGAGCTTCCGAAACCGCGACGTTATCATCGCAGTGAGATCGTGCGCTACTTGAGCGCCAAGAAAAAACTCGCCTGGAGGGAAATCGCCAAGTCTCTCAAGGCACAAGGCCTGATGGGCACCGATGTTTCGAAAACTCAGGTGTATTTCATCAACTCTAGTTTTTCGGCCCTGGTCACTCCTAAAGGGCTACGCGCTTTGGCTAAAAATCCCGGCATAAAGAAGATTTATTACAATGGTGAAATCACCTATGACAAACCGGTCAATGCACGCCGGGTTCGAGTTCCAAAGACGGAAGAAATACCTTACGACATCATTGACATGGGACTTGATAAATTGATGACTGATGCGCCAGACCTCACCGGAAAAGGCGTTGTATTGGGCTCTCTCGATACCGGTGTCGATGGTAAACATCCAGCGCTTCAAGGCAAGATCATTCGCTTTTACAATGGAAAGACTCGAAAAGTAGGCGAACCGATCGATACTGACAGCCACGGAACCCATACCGTGGGCACAATGGTTGGCGGAGACCGCTCGAACCTCATCATGGGCATGGCACCCGACGCAAAGGTTATCGCGGCAGGCGCGCTAGATAGCTATGACGACATGTTAAAAGGCATGCAATGGCTTCTCGATCCCGATGGCGATGCTTCAACCAAAGATTCTCCTCGGGCCATCAATAACTCATGGAATTGCAACGGAGCGCCTGACGTTGAGCTCTTCTACAAAGCCATCGCTGCGTGGGAAGCCGCTGGAATCATTCCGGTGTTCTCCGCGGGTAACGCTGGTCAACGCGGCATCACAAAACCTCACGAATATCCTGGCGTGATCGCAGTGGGCGCTACGGGCAAAGACGGAAAAATCACGGACTTCTCGAGCAGAGGCCCAGCGAAGTTTCGTGGGAAGACGGTCGAAAAACCCGATCTCACGGCACCTGGTAGCAATATCCGATCGACGATACCAGGTGGTGGATTTGCTGAGATGAGTGGCACTTCAATGGCATCGCCACACGTTGCCGGAGCAATCGCGCTGCTGCTACAGATGGAGTCTTCTTTGAATCCCGCCCAGGTTCGTGAACTCTTGCTCAAAACAGCGGTTCCCATGGAACCCAACGGCGCTGAAGGAGACAAATGGAACCGGGTGTATGGTTTTGGAAAAATCAATATTTTCAATGCAGCAAAGGCAATCAAGTCACTTGCAGAAGCAAGACTTGCATCCGAGATGGGCATTGTTGATCTCGGCCAAACCTTAATTTCTGGAGTAGACAGCTTCTCGGTGGATGGCTTTTTTAGTGATCCTGGCCTTGTACAGGAAGAAGAGCTTGAAGTAGCCGACGCCACTGAGGAAGACGGTTGGGTTGACGGCGCACAACTGTAAGATCTAAAAAGTCTCTTCTGTATTTAAAAAGCGCGAGCCCTCGTAAAAGAGGCTCGCGCTTTTTTTATGAACCGTGTTTCCACTCTGCTATGGGGTGATTTCAACCACAGTCGTAGAGTTTGGTTCGAACAGCTCCGTGATGCCCTGAGAGGTCTCCGAGGTGTAGTAGGTGAATAAGCTGTCTACACCAAAGACCTCAAGCAAATGCCTTCCTGCATAGACACTGAAGTATCCGGTCTCTGCGGGACAAACATCGAAATGACCAGAATCAAACTCTACCGCAGCCTGATCCCAGAAAGCGTTCACGCATTCGCCGCCCGAGAAAATATCAGGCATCTGATTGTGGATCTCAACATCCGCGATCGGCAGATCCTCTCTTTCAACCGTGATGACTGTCACGACATTCTCTGCCATAAAAATAGGCTCTTCCCACAAGGTTGTCAGGGTGCTGTCTTGAACGATCCTGATGTCATGCGAGATGTTTGCTTCGAGGTTGGTAAATATCCCGACCTCGTCAGCAAAAAGCGTTTCGATGTACACCCCGTCAATCCACACTTGTATGGCCTCACCCGTATCGTTTTCGACATCGAGTTCAGCGCTCAACGGACGTGGCGCCGGCAAGAAGGCCAACCTCTCGTAAGAATTGCACCCATAAAACTTTTCATAGTTTGCAAATTCATGCCCCGTGGTTCGGCCAACGGCGCTAATCCGATACGTACCTGGAAAGAGAGGGTAGCTTGCGCCTTCTCCGTCAGCCAAAACCTCATTATAAGCGTCTGGGCCTGAAATCATGACATCGACCCATTCTTCAGCGAAATTGTCGATCTCAAGCAGTCCATCATTGCAAACGGGCTGCGGAGCCGTACGAGGTCCAGTCGATTTTGTCGGACATCCAGTACCGAAAATCGCCGTTAAAACCAAAAAGAGAGGGAGTAAACGAAAGGATTGAATCTTCATTTTACCTTTCCTCCTTGCAGCTGACTGGCCTTGATTTGAATCTTGCGGAGCGGCTGTGAAACTCCGGGTCGTTTCACGAGCCTTCCACTCACGACTCGAAATCCGCCGGAGTGCCTTAAGACTGGCTTGATACCCGGCTTCTTGTTCGTCACAACCATTGCTTTGCGTTCACCGGCTGTTCCCGCGGTGAGCGTTCGTTGTAGGGAATCCAGTTTGAGGTTTACCACTTTTCTTTCACCGACATAGGGATCCGTTGGAGCACGTCGCTGAAGACTTTTTTCGACCTTGATACTGTGGGGCATTGATTGCGGCACATTCGCAGATGCAAGGGGCGTCGCACTCAAGACGACTGCAAATGCAAAAAGCGCCGTTAAAAAAGAGAACGGCATTGAAGACCTCCTTAATAAAATGAACTGGCGCTGGACCTAGCAGCACTAACACCTAGCGTCAACACAGGAGAACGAACTTTACTTTTTCTTCTAAGTTTTCAAATGCCGTGAGGTTTCCTATATTTTCGTCAATGGCATCATTAAAAAGAAAATCACTGATCAGACTGTTGGTTTTAGACCGAGTAGTCGTTCTTAAAACCTTTCTGGGCCTGTTGGCGGTGTTTGAAGCTCTGGGATTTGGGCTGCAAATCAGCGAGCACCTTCCACTGCGCTACGACGATACCGTAGAATACCAATATGTCGCCGAACGGCTACGCCATTTCGACTTGAGTATTTTCTGGAGTCACAACCGACCTCCCGCTTACCCGGCATTTCTGGTCATCTGCGAGGTCTTTGGCATCACGACCTCGGTTGCTGCCGTGTTTTTGAATCGAGCGGCGACTTTTCTTCTTCTTTTTTTCGTACCCGGGGCGGCTGGTTTCGTCGCGGCTTCCGCCTACCTCTGGATTTGCAGCTCGGCTATGTTGCTCTCGTATGAAAATACCGTGCTCACCGAAAGCATCCTGCCCTTTGTGACGGTAGTCGCAGGTGTTTTGGGGGTGCACGCCCTAAGGTATTGGCAAGCGAAAAACTACAAATTCTGGGCGCTTTTCCTGTCAGTGCAATTTGTCTGGTTGATCAGTCTAAAGCCCGCATATAAATTTTTCGCTTTTTTTGAAATCTTTGCGGCTCTTAGCCTTCTCCAGTTCAATCGAAAAAAAGCGTTGCCTTGGGTTGGTTGCGTTCTTCTCGTAATGTTTTTTGGAAACAATGTCTTATTTCAAAAGAGCGGAGCATACG
>JBFMCE010000161.1:0-4109 GCA_040754655.1 Bdellovibrionota bacterium
TGGCGAGGCCGTGGGGGATAAAAAAGTTCTTGATTATGCCGTAGGCGACATGGCAAAGATTGCGGGTCAAAAGCCTGTCGTTACCAAAGCGCGTAAAGCAATCGCTGGCTTCAAAATTCGCGAAGGATATCCTATTGGCTGTATGCTGACATTACGTGGAAATAGGATGTACGAATTCCTTGATCGCCTAGTGACTGTCGCCATGCCAAGAATTCGTGATTTCCGTGGCGTTTCTGGTAAAGGATTTGATGGACGCGGTAACTACAACGTCGGTGTAAAAGAGCAGATTATTTTCCCTGAGATTGAGTATGACAAGATTGATACGTTGCGTGGTCTGAACATTAGCATTACGACTACGGCAAAGAGTGATGAGGAAGCAAGGGCTCTTCTTGCTGCATTTAAGTTCCCATTTAGGAATTGAGTGATATATGGCGAAATTGTCTTTGATAAATCGCGAAAAAAAACGTGCTAGGACCGCAGCGAAGTATGCTAAGAGGCGTGTTGAACTTCTCGCGGTAATTAACAACTCGCAACTTCCCGACGAGCAGAGAAAAGAGGCTCGTATGAGTTTTCAGGCGTTGCCAAGAAATTCAAGTCCATCGCGTCAGCGTAATCGATGCGTGTTAACTGGTCGTCCGCGCGGGGTGTTTCGCAAGTTTGGCTTGTGCCGCAATAAATTACGAGAAATGGCCATGCGCGGTGAGGTGCCGGGCGTGATCAAGGCGAGCTGGTAAGGGAGGAAGCAAAATGAGTATGACTGATCCGGTAGCCGATATGCTAACTCGTATTCGTAATGCGCAGATGGCTGAGAAGGCCATGGTTTCGATGCCTTCCTCGAAACTCAAGCTTGCCATTGCCAAAGTTTTGAAAGATGAGGGATATATAGATTCCTTCAGTGTTCGGACCAATGGAGTCAAGCAGGAGCTCGAGATTGTTCTCAAGTATTACGCTGGACAACCCGTTATCGAAAAAATTGAGCGTATATCCAGACCAGGACTTCGAGTCTATAGAAGAAAAGATGAATTTCCAAAGGTTATGGATGGGTTGGGGATTGCGATCATCTCTACCCCGAAGGGAGTCATGACAGATCGGAAGGCAAGGTCCGTGAATGTCGGCGGCGAAGTTCTCTGCATCGTTGCGTAAGGAGCGGACTTATGTCTCGTATCTCTAAATATCCGGTTGAATTGCCAAATACTGTTGAGGTTTCCCTGAGTGATGCTGAAGTCTCTGTTAAGGGACCTCTTGGAATGTTAAAACAGTTCGTGTTGCCTTCTGTGTCGGTAGAGCGCGAAGGCAAAAGAATCTACTGCCGTGCAATCAAGGACGCTCCCAATTCGGATGCGATGTCGGGAACCATGAAGGCGCTAATCAGTAACATGGTCACTGGTGTTACTAAAGGCTATGAGAAAAAGTTAACATTGGTTGGTGTTGGGTATCGGGCCCAGGCGCAGGGTAGTAAGGTCAACCTATCATTGGGATTTTCGCATCCTGTTGTGTATTCCATGCCTGAGGGTATAAAAGTCGAAACACCAACACAGACAGAAATTCTTATCAAGGGTGTCGACAAGCAAGCTGTCGGCCAGGTGGCTGCCGAAATTCGAGCTTATCGTCCTCCAGAGCCGTATAAGGGCAAAGGGGTCAGGTATGTCGATGAAGTGGTTGTAATCAAAGAAACCAAGAAGAAATAAGCGAGGCGCTGAATCATGGAAAAGAAGCAAGTACGCCAGCGTAGAGCGCGTAAAACACGTGCCAAGATTGCTGAACTCAAAATGATCAGACTTGCAGTTCATCGTAGTAATTTGCATATTTCAGCGCAGATCTTTTCCGGCTGCGGCACCAAAGTCATTGCGTCGGCATCAACGATGGAGCCAGTAATTAAGGCTAAGTTGCAAAATGGATCAAATATCGATGCAGCGAAGGTGATTGGTGGTCTTATCGCGGAGCGTGCGAAGGCTGCTGGCATTGAGCAGGTTGCATTTGATCGTTCAGGATTTCATTACCATGGCCGCGTTAAGGCGCTGGCTGACGCGGCCCGAGAGGGCGGTCTCAAGTTTTAAGCGAGAATGTTAAATGGCAAAATCTCAAGGTAGAAAACCCCAGCAAGCTCAAGAAGAGCGTGATGATGGGATGCGGGAGAAAATGGTCTCTATCAACCGTGTAACGAAGGTTGTCAAGGGTGGCCGCATTCTTGGATTTGCTGCTCTCACCGTTGTTGGTGATGGTGATGGTGGAGTGGGTATGGGAAAAGGCAAATCTCGCGAGGTCCCTGTCGCAATTCAAAAAGCGATGGAAGAGGCTCGTCGCAAGATGGTCAAGATTAATTTGAAAGAAGGCACCTTGCACCATTCGGTGATTGGGCGTCATGGGGCGACCAAGGTTCTGCTTTCTCCAGCCTCAGCTGGTACGGGAGTTATTGCCGGTGGGCCGATGCGTGCAGTTTTCGAGGTAATGGGAGTCACTGACGTTGTAGCCAAAACTATTGGTTCAACAAATCCATATAACGTCGTGCGCGCAACCCTTCATGGATTGCTTGCAATGAGCACTCCTTCCGAAATAGCAGCAAAACGCGGGAAATCCGTGGCGGATATTCTGGAGTGATGAATGGCTACTAGAACTTTGAAGGTTACTCTTGTCAAGAGCGTCATTGGTACCAAAAAAGATCACCGAGCAACTGTTCGTGGGTTGGGTTTGCGTAAGCTGAATAGTTCGTCGTTGCTCGAAGATACTCCCGCAATTCAGGGGATGATACGTAAAATAGCCTATTTGTTGAAATGTGAAGCTTAGGGACAAATTCGAGATGAAGCTTAATAATGTAAAACCCTGTGCTGGTTCCAAACATGCACCGAAACGAGTTGGGCGTGGTATGGGTAGTGGTTTGGGGAAAACTGCGGGGCGCGGGCACAAAGGGCAAAAATCACGAGCGGGTGGATTTCACAAAGTCGGATTCGAAGGAGGCCAGATGCCACTTCAGAGACGGTTGCCAAAAAGAGGATTTGTGTCCCTGACGTCCAGTCGAAATGCAGAAGTGCGGTTATCCGATCTTGATCGAATCGCACTTGACGAAATTGATCTTCTAACACTGAAGCAAGTTGGCTTAGTAGCACTTGATGCGTTGTCAGCAAAAGTCATTTTATCCGGAACGGTTAATCGAAAAGTTATCCTCAAAGGTGTTGGCGCAACCAAAGGAGCGCGTGTTGCCATTGAGGCAGCAGGTGGATCTGTAGCCGACATCGTGGTTTCTTGATTGCTTTATTGGAAAGAATTCGTGGCAAATCCAAACACATCGCCATTGGGGAAAGCTGGAAAGTACGGCGATCTGTGGAGTCGTCTGCTGTTTTTGTTGGGTGCCCTTGTTGTTTACCGCATAGGTGCTCATATCCCTGTTCCAGGAATTGATCCGGTACGATTGGCGGAGTTGTTTCAATCACAGCAAGGTGGAATTCTCGGAGTTTTCAATCTTTTTTCAGGTGGAGCGCTTTCTCGATTTACGATTTTTGCTCTGGGGATAATGCCTTACATATCCTCATCGATCATTATGCAGTTGATGACGATTGCAATTCCTTCGCTGGAGGCTCTGAAAAAAGAAGGTGAGGCCGGACGCCGCAAAATAACCCAGTATACCCGTTATGGCACAGTAGCCTTGGCGCTCTTTCAGGGGATTGGCATTGCTATTGCTTTGGAGTCACAGGTGGGCCTTGTGCTTGATCCGGGCTTGATGTTTCGTATTGTTACCGTCATGACATTATTGACAGGGACGATGTTCCTCATGTGGCTCGGTGAACAAATTACCGAGCGGGGTCTTGGCAATGGGATTTCAATAATTATTTTTGCCGGGATCGCGGCTGGTTTACCCAATGCACTTGGTGGATTGTTCGAACTTGTACGTACGGGAGCAATGCATCCAGTTTCAGCTTTATTTATTGTTATCCTCGTAATGCTGGTCACAGCATTTGTTGTCTTTGTCGAAAGAGGGCAAAGGAAGATTTTGGTTAACTATGCCAAAAGACAGGTTGGAAATAAAATTTATGGGGGGCAAAGTTCTCATTTGCCATTAAAACTAAACATGTCAGGTGTTATCCCCCCCATTTTCGCTTCTTCCATCATTCTAT
>JBFMCE010000162.1:0-4019 GCA_040754655.1 Bdellovibrionota bacterium
TCTTCAATGAAGTTGAAGTGTGTTTAAATCACTATCATAGGACAATTGCTATTTAAACAGCACATCTTTCATTGAAAACAAACCAGCCTGTTTTTTTCTAGCTGCCCAAAGTGCAGCGAGAATAGCGCCTCTGGCAAAAATAGTTCTATCCAACGCTTCGTGATTGAGTGTGAGGATGTCGCCAGGCCCTACGAAACGTACTTCATGGGTTCCAACGATGTTGCCAGCTCGCGTACAGTGAATCTGAGCTTTTAGATCACCTAAACGTTCTAAAATCGCTTTGGCTGTTCCACTAGGTGAGTCTTTCTTTTTCGTATGGTGGGTTTCATGCAATGAAACATCATAACCCCATTCTTTTAAAAGTGGAGCGGCTTGTTCAATTAAGGTGAGAAAGAGATTCACGCCAGGTGAAAAATTGGGGGCATAGACCGCACATGCATTTTCAGAGTACCGCTTCACCACTTGAAACTGGTTTTTCTCCCAACCTGTGCATCCGATGACATATGGGATTTTTTCAGGTCTTTTCAAAAGAGATTTGAGGATTTCTCCGCTGACCGTTGGCAATGAAACATCGAGAAGCACATCCGCCTTTGGTTTTGAGTTTTTAAATTCCTTGATGTTCTCGCGAGTGACAAGCGCCGAAATCTCTATCTTGGCTGCGAACTCCGTCTTAGAGACTTCTTGAATCGACCTCCCTAAGCGCCCGTTCGCCCCGATCAAGGCGAGTTTGATTTTCGAGCCCTTAGCCATGCAAGTCTTCCCGAGGGCGGTCTTTCTTGAGATGGGGAAGGAGCGCATTCCAAACAGCTTTCAATTTCTCGCCGTTTTCTTGCTGCATTTCAACAAGAGGTAGCCTCACCCGCGGGTGCGTTTGATGTTCCCAACTGAGAACGGCCTTCACCGGTACCGGATTGGGTTCGATGAAAAGGGTGTTGAAGAACGCCAGCAGCCTTTCATGCAAAGAAAGACCGCCGCCGATGCGCCCTTCATTCCAATCTTCGTACATCACGCGCATGCACCGCGGGAGAATATTGCTCGCGACGCTGATGACGCCATCTCCTCCACAGGCGAGAAAAGGCCAAAACGTCGGATCATCGCCCGAAAGAAAATAAAAAGGCTTTGAACTCGGGCGCGCAGCGACCGCCGCTTTCATCTCAGTCAAAAGGTTGAGGTTGCCCGTCGCTTCTTTGATGCCAACGATTTGCGGGTGCTGAGAGAGTTTCCCCACAGTATCCGCTGCCAGCGAGACGCCCGTTCTGCCGGGAACATTGTATAAAATCACCGGAACCGGGCACTCATCAGCGACGGCTTTGAAGTGCGCTTCAAGACCTGCTTGCGAGGGCTTGTTGTAATACGGGGTCACGACAAGCACCGCATCCGCGCCGGCTTGCGCGGCTTTTTTCGAATCGAGAACGGTTTTCTGCGTTTCATTGCCGCCGGTTCCCGCGATGACGAGCGCGCGTTTCGCGCATTTCCTCACCGTGAACTCGATCAAACTCTGCTTTTCTTCCGAAGACAAAGTAGGGCTCTCGCCAGTGGTGCCGCACGAAACGATCCCATGCACGCCTCCATCAAGCTGAAGATCCACCAGGCGTTCATAGCCCCTCCAATCGATAGACCCATCGGGTGAGAAGGGAGTGACGATTGCGGTGAAAATTCCTTTAAACGAGTTCGTGTTCGATAAGATTTGCATAGGTCTCTCTTCTACGAATGATTTTGTAAGACGAGCCATCCACGAGCACTTCAGCGACCCGAGGCCTCGAATTGTATTGGCTCGCCATGGTCATTCCATATGCGCCTGCATTCCCAAATGCAAGCAAGCTTCCGCTTTTAAGCGCCGGAAGCTTGAGGTTGGTTTGAAAGGTGTCGGCCGTTTCGCAAACCGGGCCCACGAGATCGGTCGTCACAAGCGCTCGAGAGCGAGCTTGTTCTACGCTGAACGCCGGATGGGTCGCGCCATAGAGAGCAGGCCGAATCAGATCATTCATCGCGGCGTCGACAATGTAAAATGACCGCGCGCCTCGGCGTTTGACGTTGAGAAGCTTGGTGAGAAGCATGGCCGATGGGCCTACCAGGGCTCTGCCTGGTTCGATGCCGATTTCATAAGGCGAACCCTTGAAGGTTTTTGCGATCAATTCGGCGTAATCTTCGAGCTCGATGGCTTTCTCGCCGAGATAGGGCACTCCGAGGCCGCCTCCGAGGTCGAGAAACTTCACGTCAAACGGAGCTTTTTTTGCAGTCTCAACGAGCTCTTTCCAAGCCTTTGAAAAAGGCTGCAGGGCGAGGATTTGGCTTCCGATATGGCAACTGAGCCCGCAAACTTGGGCGCTCTTCAGTCGTGGAAGGGTTCGGTAGATTTCTTGAAGCTCATCTTTTGACAGGCCAAACTTGTTTTTCTTAAGGCCTGTTGAAATATGCGGGTGGGTTTTGGCGTCAACGTTTGGGTTCACCCGCAGAGAGACCTGGGCTTTCGAGCCTGATTCAAAAGAAAGCCGGTCAATGCTGAGCAGCTCCTCGAGCGATTCGACATTGAACATGTGAATCCGCGCCTTCAGGGCTTCCACGATTTCCTTTTCAGATTTACCGACCCCTGAGAAGACGATCTTTCGCGGGTCAATCTCAGCGATGCTTGAGCGAAACAGCTCTCCGCCGCTTACGATGTCGGCGCCGCATCCCTCTTGCCCTAGTAAACGCAAGATATGGATATTGCTGCAGGCCTTTACTGCGAAATAGACCTGCGCTTCGAACTTGGCGCCTCGCCAAACTTTCTGCAGCCTCTGAACTCGGTTTGAGAGAGTAGCCTTGCTATAAACATAGGTCGGAGTGCCCACTTCCTTGGCGATTTTTTTCAGAGGGACTTGCTCGCAATGAAGCTCGCCTTTTGAATACGAAAAACCTTCTAGCCTGCCTAATGACATCATTGATTGCTCTGGCTTGTTCGATCGCGGCGTTTTTTCTCGCCCTTCTCTTTCTCAAGCCGCGCAGCCTCTTCTACTTGAGTTTCCGGAGGCAAAGGGGGGCCTTTTACCCCGCAGCTCGAAAGGAATAAAGCGGTAATCAGGATGATGGCGGTACGCATACCTTTAACCTATTAGAACTTTAAGACCGCGCCAACGCCAAAAAGATCGGTTCCAAATTCTAATCGCCCAGCCCAGTGAGGCCCGATTTTGATGAGTGTGCCACCGCCAAACACGCCATTGGTGGTTGAGAGAGTCTCAACATTCGAACTTAAGGTGCCTGCGCTGACCGAGACGTTGTTCTTTAAAATGCCTGTATAAAGGAAGAAGGTGAAGGCTTCGCCCACGAGCAAGTTGTATCTAAATGTGCCGACCAAGGGAAGAACCGTCACCGAGTCATCGGTCGCAGAGAAGCCCGAGATCGTATAGTAGAACATGCCTAGTTCTAGAGTGAACATGTCTTGCAGGTTCTTGCGTTGAAACAACGCCATTCTTAAAAAATTAAAGGCATAACGCAGCCCCAGGGCGCTGTAGGTCGCGGGATTGTTGTCTTTGTCTACATTTCGCATCGCCCCGTATTGCAGGGTGAGCGCATGCCGCAACGGCTCTAAAGGCAGGTCTTCTTGCACAGAAAGGTCAGAGAAGGGTTCCTCTTCATCACGAACTTCGATGCTTTCAGGGGTGAGCTCGTTTCCTTCCCGGTCAAACAGGGGTTCAGGCGCATTTTGACGGGTTGTCGAGGGTTGATCAAGCTCGTCTAGTTTCTCAGGCTTGGGTTTTTCTTGTTTCTTCGCCGGGCCTTTCGGTGAGGTGGGAATGCCTCGATCCAATTCATCGTCATCGGGCGCCACTTCCTTCGCGAGATCTTCGTCGGTTTTTTCAAAGTCGAGGTCTTTTCCCCTCTTTTCTCTTTCCTTGATCATTTCCATGATCTTGTAGCCGAGTTTCTTCAAAGCCCGGTATTCTTGCTTCAATTCCGGTGTTTTGAAGCTTAAGATGATTTTTCCCGCGAATTTACCCGGATAGTTCTTTAAAACCCGAATCGCCGCGACATCCTCTTTA
>JBFMCE010000163.1:0-3975 GCA_040754655.1 Bdellovibrionota bacterium
GTGCCTCAAGATTACGCATGCCGCTTCGATGAGCAACTCATTGGTTCTATAGCGTTCCAAGAAATGTATTTCACTCATCTCGGTGGGCCAACTTTTATGCGCAATTCGAAATTGAAAAGTTATCTCTGCTTCAAGAGCACGCCGAAAGTGATTGTCTTTGAAACGAGTGTCAATAAGTTCAAAATAATCGATCCGAACAGGCTTGCCGCGGTAATTTTCTCGCCAAGAGTATGCATTATAATTTTTTTTGTCCTTGCCTCGGTGGACCTTACGTAGAGGACCCCGAAAACCCTTTTTCAGCCTAGACGCGCCGGAACTGCATTCTCCAATTCGAATAATCTTTTTGTCATCGAATATTATGTAAATACCATAAAGGGGTAGCTTACAAAATTCTGCTGTTGGCGCTAGCCCCCTATCATTAACATTGAGTATGAAAGATGTGGGTTTCACAAATTTTGTTTCAATGGTAGATTTACAAAAAAATGATGGATTTATTTTATATCAGCTTTCTCGATTTTCACATGAGCGTGAGCTTTATAAGTAGCGCTCGAAAGTTGAGAAAAGTCCAGATTGCGCAATCCCTCCAAAGAATGCTCCTCACAATAGCCGTCAGTAGCACATTTAATCATTTCATCTACTTCGCCGGTTGCATTGCCCCATACATCATTATTTGTTGACATGTCATGCCATTCCAAAACAATCACTTTTTCGTTAGAGTCACCAGTATCGTGTAGATTATGATTACGAAATTCTGTCTTGAAACCCAGAGAGCTAATACCTTTCAGAACACGGCTGATTCTGCTAACAGGTAATCCAGCTATTCGTTGTAAGAAATCTATATTAATATGAATGTTTTCAGGAAGTTCAGCAGGGCAACCATACTCGAAAATAATAAACACAAGATTCCGTTCCTCTTCCGACAGTCGCATGAGCTTCTTAAAAAAATTGTAAGCTCGGCCGGTTACACGCCTCTGCGCCTTAGCGGATTTTGCTTTCATCTTTTCTAGAAGCCGGTCCGGAATTGGGGGAAAAAAGTTCTTTCGTTGATGGTCACCTACTTTTTGACGAATTAGTCGGGCCAATTTACTGGGCTTCATACCCTTTAAATGGATATAGCCAATCGTCGCCTTTAGGCCTGGTATGGCAGTAGAATCAAATCGTACAGGCAGAATATATTCACGGTTTTCACGTATGGCACGAGCTTGTGCACTTTCTCGTTCGTGATTCGTCCAAACACGTTTTGCATATTGTTTGGATACAAACAAGACGCAGTAACGCGCTGCATTCTGGTACACATCATCCAAATGCGTGTAGAGATCTTTACCCCATAGATCTACCTCCGCATACTCATCGAAAAAAACCCTCACTCCGAGAATTTGTAGAGCATCAGCAACCTTGCGCACATATTCTCGATTTTCTCCCGCAAAGGACAAACACACATCGTAATCATGTGTTTTCTGATCCTGTCTCATTGAAGTTAAACGTATCGAACGTAATCCCTCGTCACGGGGAAGCAATTAGAGTTCCTTGTTGTTGATAAATACTTTTTAAACGAACTTAAGAGAAAGCAAAAAATGGCAGATTTATTTATTCCCCTCAAACATTAGCCCTCTGTTTCAAGTAAGGTTTCAGCATCTCGATCAATCGGCTGCTCTAACTCCAGATCCTTACGAAAATTATCTAAGTAGATCACATCTGTTGATGATTCAGCCGAAAGCTCACTACTCAATGCACCTCGCCACGAATATACCTCAACCCTCATGCCTTGTGATTTAACAGCCTTAACTGTTTCTAAATAGTCCTTGTCACCAGACACTAAGACAGCGGTCTCAAAGGTTCGAGTATTTGCTAAAGTAAGCAAACGCGTTGCCAATGCCACATCAACTCCTTTCTCGGTTAGCGTGATTCTAGTTCGTCCACAATCCTTACATCTTACTGTGCGCTGTGCAAGCCCAAGAATCACGGTTTCATAGTGAAGAATTTCCTTGAGAAACTTATAAAAATTTGTCTGTTTGAATCTAGGTGGATCCGATGTCGATGCAAAGAAAATAGTTTGCCAGACGGGACCACGCTGTTCAATTAGTTGACCGAGTTTTCTAGCATCAATTCTCCAGCCTACCGCTTTACAACCGTGGAAAATGTTTGAGTTATCAATAAAAACTATGGTCTTGCCACGTTGTGGCATCCATCACCTCCTTGAGCTGTAGCTAACGATAATTCGTACTTTGGCGGAAATGGGGACAACGGCTTTAGACAATCCCCATTACCACGCGGTGGTCGAATTCGAGTTTTTCGTCATTATTATTACGTTTGAGCCGGAGGCGTCGGTATCGCTGGCGCTGGCTTCACATCTGCCGCCTGTCCAGCTCCTGGCCCAAGGGGACTGGTCGCCGTGGACCCGGGCTCACCCTCGGTTGTCTTTGCTTTCTTTCTTGTTGAACTCCGACGTCGAATCTTGAACGGCCCCATCTGCTCACGTGACTCGGCAGAGAATAGCGCCTGGATGGCCCTTCCCAAATCTTCTTCGTCAATGAGAATCCCTTTTTGCTTTCGAATGAGTCGGCGGACTCTGGCAAGCGTATCCTCATGAAACAAAGCTCTCCCAATCGATTGGGGGCTCAGAGCCGTCTGCTTTTTCCAGAAGGTTTCAAGATCACCACGCAGCAGTGATTGGCGGTGCAAAAGCGAGAGCGCTTCAGCAGCACCATTGAGCGGATTATCCAGAAGATCAACAGCAAAAGCCCGCTCATACTCTATGCCTTCATCAAAAGAAAGATGGTACAGAACCCATGAAATGCCATTCGTCAGCACGACCCATGGGATGTTTCCCGTCGCCGCATAGTGTTGGGCCTGTTCAATATGTCGATCCCGGAGATCGGTATCCGCGGACTTCACTTCAATCAGAAATTGGACCACCCCATCCAGCTTGACTGCCAAATCTACATATTTTCCCTTGATCTGTTTTTCCCGTGTGATTTCAGAAAAACCGTCATATCCCAAGGCGTCTTCGAGAACCTTGCAGACACGCCGGCTCGTGTCGGCCTCATTCAACTTTTCATCGCGAGCCCGTTGCAGATGGGGGAGTAACAACCTGAGCTCTTTCTTGATATCGACGCTCATGTGACCCTCCTATGGCAGGCTTACAGCAACCGCACTATTGCTGACTACTGAGCAATCCCCTTGCCAAGTTAGCAGGGGCGGCAAGAAAATCGGCCCCAGTATAGTCAACTGGCTGAAAAAACTCAAGAAAAGTATGTTGGTGATTGTGACAGAGAAAAAAGTGGCGTGGATACTTTGACAGAAAAGGTCAAGAAATTAGCCAAATTGGACATTATTTCGCCCTTTTGGCCGACATGACTTTTCCTAAAACAAACAACTCATTTGACACAGAAAATCGCGCTTCGTTATTGTGAGATAGGAATATGTCGATCGGTGGGGTCCTATGCGTTCTGCGGCAGCGTACTTGGCTCCTTTGCGTTTCCTAAAAAGCGTCTGGGGGCATTTTACGGCCAAGGGCGGGATGCTGCTTGCCGCGGCGCTGGCGTTTGAGCTGATTCTCTATTCCATTCCCTTCTTTATTTTTGTCATTTTCGCGCTGGGCGTGATTCTGGCCAACTCGGCCGACGCCGTCCAGAAAACGCAGGAGCTGCTGCAACAACTCCTGCCGCAAGCCTCGCAAGCCTTCGCCGGCTATCTGGCCGACATCGTCGGCAAGCGGCGGGTTCTGGGCGTGATCGGGCTGGTGCTGTTCCTCTATTCGTCCAACTCCATCTTCGGCACGATCCGGGAAATTCTCAACACGGTCTTCGATATCCCGCGGCGGCGAAGCTTCTTTCGCGGCAAGGGGGGCGATCTGCTGATGATCTTCTTTATCACCGGGCTGTTCGCCGTCTCGGTGATTTCGGGCTTTTTGCTGGCGTTCATCATCACCATTGTCGAAACCCTTGTTGAAAAACTGCCGCTGCTGGGGCCCCG
>JBFMCE010000164.1:0-3967 GCA_040754655.1 Bdellovibrionota bacterium
TATTTTATAAATTAATTTATTAAAAATACAAATTATAATACCTTTGTATTATCAAAATTTCTTTCGCGTGAGTACGATTTCCGAAAAGATAAATCCCAAAATGATCGCCCTGGCACGCGAGTCGAGAGGACTTTCTCAAAAGGAGCTGGCCGAGGCCCTAAAACTCTCTGCGGCCAAACTCTGTGTGGTGGAACAAGAAGACCAGACCTTGAGTGATTCTGACTTCGAAAAGATGACCAAATTGCTGCTTTATCCCAAAGAATTCTTCCAGCAAGAGGGCGAAGCCTATCTGCCAGTCAGTATAAACTTTAGGAAGCGGGAAAAGGTAGCACAAAAGCTACTCACTCCTATTGAAGCTCAGATTAATGTATATAGATTAAATATTGAGCGGCTGGCAGAAAAAGCCAAATTCCCGTCCTCTAAAGTTCCGGTATTGGATATTTTCAAGGTTGGATCACCGCAGGAAGCGGCTAGGCAACTGCGTAAGGCATGGAAGCTACCAAAGGGGCCGGTAAAAAATATGACCCAATTGCTCGAGGAAAACGGAGTAATCGTGGTCATCTTTGACTTTGGAACCGAGCGGGTCGATAGCCGAACGATCCTTACCAAGGATAAGCATCCGGTGGTGGTTGTTAACCAATCCATGCTGGGAGATCGCCAAAGATTCAGCCTTGCTCATGGCTTGGGCCATTTGGTCATGCATGCTTTCTTGTTTCCGTCCTTTGAACGGGACATGAACCATGAGGCTAACCTCTTTGCAGCGGAGTTTCTGATGCCTGAAAACGATATTAAAAAGGATTTTGCCGATGGCGTAACTTTTCAGAAGCTGATGGAACTTAAGCGGAAATGGAAAGTATCTATGCAGGCAATCCTGTATCGCGCGGCAGATTTGAATGTAATCACTCCTAATCAGAAGCGATACCTGATCAGTCAGTTCCATGCCATGAAAATCATGCGCAGGGAACCGGTCGAATTGGATATCCCGAAAGAAAAACCACGGCTACTCCGGGATATGATTACCAAAGTAAAGACCGCACAACGCCTATCCGTAAAAGAAATGGCAACGTTTCTTTGTCTTGAGGAAAAAGAATTCATTGAACGATTTACATAATTATACAAGCTCTATACGATTAAATTCTATGCGACATGAAACCATTAAAAAAACTATCAGCCTTAAGACCCTACACGAAAAAAGAATTAGCCGATCTCTATGAAGTCAGTGACCGTTGCTTTTCCACCATGCTTAAACCTTTCGAACAGTTTATTGGCAAGAAAAAGGGCTGGTACTACAACGTAAATCAAGTTACCGTTATCTTTCAAAAATTAGGTTATCCGGCAGTACTTTTAAGTGATGCTTACCAACCCAAATTCAAGGTCGATCCCAATCAACTGCCGCTTTTTGACTATTCTCCGGTTGCTCAGCCAAGCGAACAATCCGCTGAAAGCAAAACTGTAAAGAAATAAGCGTCCGATTAAAAATCGAGATGGGCGATGAGTAGCTCCGCAAACTTTTGATTTGCTGGTATTAGCCCGGTGTAGGAAAGATGCACCTTATCTGCATCGTGGTAAATCTCTAATTCGTCTTCTCCAAGTAGATTGAAGTATAGCGGTTGATGCGTTTTTCTGAACGCGTAAAACTTCGTTGATTCATTCTGCTCTATAAGTTTTGCATCATTTGCAAGAATAAAGCTTTCAAATTTAAAATCCGGTTCTTCCTGAATAGAAAAGTTGATCATGTCAAATGCAATTGTTTTTAGCAAATGTACGATTATGATTCTATACATCCCTTATTGCTTATCCTAAAAAGCTAAGAAACCCCACGAAAACACTCAGATCATACCAGATCACATCAAAAGCTGCTGAATACCTAAAGATGCGGAAACCCCTCCGCACCACCGCCTCACCTTTGTGCTGTAAAAACAATCGAGATGAATACAGCAAAACAAACGATGAGGGACGAAGCGAAAGTAATTCCTATCAATGGAGCGGAAACTAAAAAACTAATCCATGCCGCGTGGATCGCAGCCAAAAGCGCCTTTTGGAGCAACGAAACCTTTACCAAGCGCGAGTCTGAAGCCATAGAGAGGCTGGTAGCCGCGCATTTTGCGGATAGCCCCAATCTACGAACCCGGTTCTCAGAGATTATCCAGAGGATCTGTCTTGTAAAGCGGTACCTGAGCCGCCAGCAGGGCCGCTATATCGCCAAACCCATAGACTGGCTGAACATTCACTTTCAATATGGCTTCGTGGCCACAGAGAGTTGGCTGGAGCAGATCAAGGAACAACGAAAGCTCGTTCCACATTACAACAAAGGAATCGCGGTGCTTGCTAATCAGGCTATGGAAAAAGTGGCTTTGCAAATTCTTAGAAAGAAAAAAGTTGAAGTAACGCTGAAACAAATAAAATTCTCCTATAACGATTCGGATAACCTAACACATGGGGTATCCTATTTCAAAGCAAAACTGGTTGGAAAGGAAAAGGAACTGAAAAAAATAGCAGGGGAAGACAAGCCTTTCATTTATGAATGGCAAAGGAAGTGATCCGCTTTCTACAAGAGCGTTCTTTGACATATTGGAACAAAAAAGTCCCGCAGGGTATCTAGATACTGCTGAAATATCATTTTACGACCACCTTCGCAAGGCCGGAATTCAGATACTTTTTGTAAAGAAAAACTACCTGTGAAATCTCTATCCGGGGAAATTGCCAAAATCTGTACCTTTCAGTACCTAAAACCTAAAAAATGGATACAATGTGGATGGTAAGGGCAGGCGAAGGAGCTTACCTGGCCCAGGATTTTCTTAAAAATAACGTTGTGGCTATTGGCTGGAATAGCGTTGGCGATTTAAACAAGATAAAGGATCTACAAACTTTAAAAGAAAAACTTCGTAACGTATATCCTGATTCTAGTTCGGCCCAGATCAGCAACTTTGCTGGTCAACTATTCCGTTTCAAATCTGAATTTAAGCCTGGCCAAAAGGTAATTACTTATTCTCCAAACGAAAGGTTGTATCATGTGGGTGAGATTGATTCAGATTATAAATACTCTAAAGATCTTTTAGAATATCATCATTATCGGAAAATTAAGTGGCAAAATACCGTCTCAAGAGATTCTTTATCTGCTGAAACTCGAAATAGCCTTGGCGCGATAGCTACCATCTTCCGAATTCCGGATGAAGCGGCCAAAGAAATCCTTCGCATAAGAACTGAAGCACCTGTTACTTATCCTACGGAAAAACTCGAAGAAACGCTCGATACAATTAAGGAAGACATAGAAGCCAAGGCCAATGAATTTATTAAAGACGCGATTATGAAGCTTAATTGGGATGACTTTCAAGATTATGTGGCTGGGATATTACGTGGAATGGGATATAAAACCTTAGTAAGCGTAAGAGGAGCAGATCGCGGAAAGGATATTATTGCATCTCCTGACGGTTTAGGATTGGAAAATCCTAAAATCGTTGTCGAATGCAAGCACCGGAACAAAGCTATTGATGCTCCTGAAATTCGAAGTTTTATCGGAGGGCTTCGGGATACTGATCGTGGCTTATACGTTTCAACCGGAGGATTTACCAAGGAAGCGAAGTACGAAGCCGACCGCGCAAAAGTACCAGTTAGCCTTGTTGACTCTGAAATGCTCGTCTTGCTTACTGTCCAGCACTATGATAAATTTGATTCAGATACTCGCGCTTTAGTTTCCCTAAAAAAGATTTATTGGCCCATATAGTGGTGAAGAAACCGCTTGACGATAGCAGAGTTAACAGAAAAAAGCGGCCATTACGGACCATGAGGACTTTGACACGTAACTATGTCATTTTGACATTCAGAAATTTTTCTTACTTTTGAAACAGGAACCAGAAGCTACCGGCTCCCATCCGAGCCAGTAGCGTGGTTCTCTCTCACTAACCGGAGTTAATCTTATCCCCCGCCCGGGTTCTAGGATTAATTGCCGGTTAGAGTATTTTTAGAC
>JBFMCE010000165.1:0-3903 GCA_040754655.1 Bdellovibrionota bacterium
AAGAAAAAGGCGGTCAGGAAAAAGGCGGACAAGAAAAAGGCGGACAAGAAAAAGGAGCTCAGAAGACTTCTTTCATCAACGCTTTGATCCCCAACTCAGTTGCCGCTACCGGTGACCAAAAAGGCGCTCAAGATAAGGGCGGACAAGAAAAAGGCGGTCAGGAAAAAGGTGGCCAAGAAAAAGGCGGACAAGAAAAAGGTGGTCAGGAAAAAGGCGGACAACAGAAGTAAGTTCGGCTTTTGCCCCTTTTTACAGCGCAGTGATAAAAAAGGAGAGCTTGTGCAAACAGGCCCTCCTTTTTTATTCTCGAATCCACGCCTCGATTGATCTATGTTCTCAAACGCTATGACTAACATCAAGCTCTCAAGCCCTAGGCTAACAGCTCTCTTCGCCGATGTCGGCGGTGAACAGGGGCTCGAACGCGTTTTATTGAACTTTTATGAAAAGATGAGCCGTGATTTGTTGATCGGTTTTTTCTTTGAAGGAAAAGACATCAAGGACATCGCACTCAAACAGAAATCATTTTTGATGCGAGCCTGGGGAGTAACTCCGAGCTATCAAGGAAAGTCACCCGCCGACGCTCACAAGCAGCTGCCTCGGATTCTCTCAGGCCATTTTGACCGAAGGCTTGTCATCCTGGCTGAAACCCTGCGTGAATTTGGTCTAAACGACGAAAGCATCGAGCTTTGGATCAATTTTGAAAAAAAGTTTCGGCAAGCGGTCCAAGACTCCTCAACGCAGTAAAAGAGAGCCAAAGCTAGTGCGCCGCGGACGATGAATCAAAAGTTCTCCGAATGCCCCCTCTCTTTCGAAGCAGTTGTTTGCTATTCTGCAGGCGCTGCTTGCTCTATTTCTTAGGCGAATTTTATATCCCGTGAATGATCCGTCGTCTAAATCGTGAACGAATAATCCAGCCGAGCTCAAGGGTCGCAAGCCCACCTACGACAGAACCGATAACCCAGGCCAAACCCAAAGTCGCAACCATGCTGGCGCCAAGGCAGATAAACACCCCGATAGAAAGCATCGCAAGACTTGAAAGTTGAAGCAGTTTGTTTTTTCGAATGACCTTCACTTCTTCAGGGCGAAGAAAGAAGCTCGCGGCAAGAGCGCTGCTTCCTAGAAAAACCGCTCCGCAACCCACCATGCAAGCGGTTTCGCCAAAACGCATGAACAAAGCCATAAGCCCCATCCCTGGAAGGATAGTGATGCCAAACTGCGGGCAGAACAAAAGCACCATCGTGCCGACGACACTGTGAATAAGCGCCATCTTCGAGAAAACCAACCACGCCGCGGGGCTTAGATCAGCGCGAATCCTTGCAAGAATTCCAATGGAAAGGTTTTGAGGTGGCTCAGTTTCCCGAGCCGACATAAATTCTTGAAATTCATCGGACCACTGTTTTGGCGTCATCTCTTTTCTACTCATGGCTTCGCCCTCAATCGTTTAATCGCTCGACTCACGAGTTGCCGTACATTTGCCTGAGAAGTTTCGAGTCTTTTTGAAATCTCTTCAAAAGAAAGGTCTTGTCCGTACCGAAGTTCCAGGGCTTTGCGTTGCGCCTCGGGCAACGAGGTCAAGCTTGGAAGGCTGGGCTGCTCTTCGGGCTCGTCGGCGACAGCTTGCTCAACCGCTATTGGGTCGATCTCTTCTTGGATTCCCCTTCTCTTTCGGATGTTATCAACCATAACACTCTTACAGACCGTGAAAAGCCAGGGCACGAATGGGAATGACGGATCGTAATGCAACCTTGATTTGTGCAACTTCATGAATGCTGCCTGAAAAACATCCTCAACAAGTGTACTATCTTTGAGACGGTTCAATAAGAAGCCGTAGACCTTCGCAGAATGGCGGCGATAGAGAACCGCAAACGCGTCGCCATTACCCTGCTGATACGCCTCCATTAGAGCTTCATCGCTAAGACTTTCAACGCCTTGCATTCTGCTGGATCGACCCTTCAATAAGTTATACGTTTGGGGTTTCTATTTTGTGACACCACGAAAAGATCACTGCCGTCACAAACCCTATTTTCCAATCGTACTTACTCATAGCTAGATCAACTAGCTGAAACTCTAAAAGGAGAAGAACATGCGTCTGCCCATTCTTTTGACTTTAGCGCTAATGACCTCTAGTCCGGCTTTCTCAGCGGACGGCAAATGCACCTGCAGCAAGCAATGCATGACCCAATGCCAAAAAGGCCAAGGGAAGGATTGTAAATGCAAACACTGCGACTGCAAAAAAACAGGCAAATGCACCGGAAATGAGGCATGCGAAAAAACCGATCACAAATAATTCCATGAACTTTGCATTGAGCTAACGAGGCGTTACTGCATCAATTTTTGGTGAATAATTTGGCGATGAATCCTGATTGGGTTTGGCATGCTCGGGGTCGGGGTCGGCGAAACCCACCGCTGAGCGAGAAGAACCTTCTTTTCAGTTTCCTAATTTGGGAACAGCAAAACTGCGGGATGCATGTTCAAAGCATGAGATTTAAATGGCGCCCGTCGTCCTGTAGCCTTCGAACAAACGGTCCTAGTGCGTGAATACTGGGTCCAGTGGAAGAGATCCGGGTCCGGGGTTTGAGTTGGCGCTTTGACCCTGGACCTAGAATTCGAAGGAGACACCCTTCCTTTCCGAGGCTCAGAGAGAGGTGTGGAGGATGAGGAGGATGAGTTTGAAACTCGAATCATTGGGCGTTCTCTTAGAGCGACAGGGACGGGACTGTGAGGGATTTACAGAACTTGCTGGAATGGGCTTGATCCTAGGAGAATTAGGGAGAGAACTTCAGGAAATATCTTCCGGCTTAGATCAGGCTTCTATGGTTGTGCGTAGAGGTAATTCATGAAACCCATTGATTTGAAGGACTTGATTCAAGGGCTTCTGACCCCCATTTTTCCCGTAATGGCTATCGGTAAATACGACGACCTTCAAGGATTTGCTCGGAGAGGGGGTGCTATAGGCCCTTCTTATCCATAAACCTCCCTCCTATTTCTTTCTGCAAGAGGATAGGCACCGCATAGTCTGGGAAGCTGGGAAATATTTGAAAAATCAGGTAATATGAAATTCGAGGATTTGAAATGACTGAAAAACCCATCCAACCCTATAAGGACTACAAATGGATCGTTTGGCATCCCGACTTGCTTGGGGGAAAGCCCACGATCCGCGGGACTCGCCTTTCCGTTGCACTGGTCTTGGAATGTCTTTCAGCTGGAATGACCGCCGAGGAAATCGACAAAATGTACAGTGGATTCCCCAAGGAAGCTATTCCTGAAGTCTATAAAATCGCGTCCGAGAAACTAAGCCAACCAGTGAACCCTTCCGATGATGTGGCTGCTTGACGCGAATATTCCGATCGCGCTTTATGAAGTTCTGGCTGAATTCTCGATAAAAGCCGAAACAGCTGAATTTCGAGGCTGGAAGTTTCTTCAAAACGGGCAGCTGGTAGACGCTGCCTATCAAGCCGGATTCAGATGCATTGTGACCCAGGATGAAGACTTCAGAAAGCTCGCGGCTAAGTACCTGTCCAAATATCCAGACTTGGCTATTGTCTGGTTAAGATTGCCTCAAAATCATTGGAAGCATTATCGCAATAAGTTCGTCGAATCGTGGAAAAAGCGTCCTATACACCCACAGCCAGGAAGTGTCATAGAATGGCCTTAAGATTCACGCTGCTCAAGTATAGGGCATGCTATAGGTGAATGCCTCTCTCTTGATGTTCTATATCGGAGTTTTTGGAGGAAAGCTCCTGGAGCTTTGCTTAACTCTTTGATTTTAATTATTTAGAGCGCGTTGCAAAATTGACTGGTTTTTCGATTTCGCCGGTCAACGTGTAACGGCTTTTTTGCCAATTTTCCATGTTATTGCTCGCCCATGGCAAAGCCTCTTGTGTCTGACGAACTATGGCATCG
>JBFMCE010000166.1:0-3787 GCA_040754655.1 Bdellovibrionota bacterium
CCGCTGCCTGGGAAAGCTGGGGTGGATTGGATCACAAACTCGAGATCATCTTTGCGCCTGGAATCTTCTTTCAAGTACGCTTCGATCGAAACAGAAAGTTTATAGAGCGTTGGCAAGAGCTGGTGCCTGATTTCTTCCGAGTTTACTGCGCTCATCAAAAGATATTTGGCCCCATCGGGGTCTATCCGCCCCTGCAGCCCTTTGGTTGGATGCATTGATCTCTTCATAAGAAGAGGGATGAGGCTTGCTAGCGCATGGGCCTGATCACCGCTCTTTGATAAGATTCCGCGATTCATCTCATAGAAAAGACGCCGATAGGGGAGACCCAAGAAGTTCTGCACTTGATTCGAGCCGATGGCATAGCGAGTGGCATTCGACAACTCTGCAATCACCTCGACGGTTTGCATTAAACACGCATCAGATGCATAAACATCGATCTTCTTTCCGACTTTCCGCGAAACATGCTCGAGCACGTTTCGAAGCGAACGCAGATCAAGATAGCTTTTTGATGAGTCATCGAAGGCCAAGCCGCCGAAGAGACCGGGTTCGTCGCCTCGACTCCTTC
Organism: Bdellovibrionota bacterium; assembly: GCA_040754655.1. GTDB lineage: Bacteria > Bdellovibrionota > UBA1018 > UBA1018 > UBA923 > JBFMCE01. Next base: position 566 of record JBFMCE010000166.1, read on the forward strand.
GCTTGGACAAGGAGACATCTAATTTATTGAGTTCAAACTTGAACTTGCCACTGCTCGCAAATTCGCTCCGGCTGCGATGAAGGGGCTTATACGCCGTCCATCCTTGCCCATGCCCCCAAGTGATCACCAGGTAATGGCGAGAAGGATACGCCCTAATTCCCCATTCCAGAAAATCAGAGAGCCTCTTTGCCTCTGACTTGCCGTCGTCTTCTTGAAACCACTGTACAATCGGTGATTGCACCTGAGTCTCTGAGCGTTTAGAAAAATCTTCTTTTGAGAAAGTCTGGTATTTCACATCCGTTTCAAAAAGATGGTACCTTCGAACGCCGCTTCGGGCCTTCGTATCGAGTTGCACGACTACGTCTATTTTCGATGAAGAAGCGGCTGCGGATGACGCTGACTTGAATCCTGCCTCGATTTCAAAGAGATCCCAAAGAGCGAATGGAGTAAGATCATTGTCGGCGGCCATGTAGATCAGAACTGTCCACTCTTTCAGGCACTTTTTTCGATTCACACGTTTTGAATAATTTTCGTAACCCTGATTCCCCAGATTGGTCAGTCGCGAGTCTTTTCCAAAGTCATATTGATACATCCCTTTGGGCAAAATTTTTCGCCAATACTCTTTGCAGCTCTCGGCATTGGCCGAAAGTGAAATACAAAGACCGCAAATAAATACGATTAGCTTAGCGAAACGCATGGTTGGCCCCCAACCCCCCCGAGAGCTAGACGAGGCCTATATTCAGTTATCCCGATTGTCAACAAACCGCACCTGTGGAACGCAAGTAGACATCCTTTGCGTTCGTCGATAGGGAGACGTGATATGAACTGGACATACGTTCACTTGGCGACAAATCATATTCCTGTTTTGGGATCACTTTTCGGGCTGGCGCTTACCTTGTTTGCGATCCGGAAGAAATCAGATGACATCTTGAAATTCACGCTTGGTTTCTGGGTCTTTCTCGCGATCGCGAGCATCGTCGTCTACCTCACTGGTGAGCCCGCCGAAGAAGTCGTCGAACACCTCGTCGGCACTTCCGAACCAGCCCTCGAAGCACATGAGGATGCGGCGATCTTTGGCTTTGTCTTTATGGAAATCATTGGAGCGATGGCTTTAGCAGCACTTTTATTTCGTCAAAAAATTGCCGGAAAACTAGATCTGATCCTCAAGACAATGCTCATTTTAGCTACGATCAATTCTGGGGTCATGATTCGGATTGCAGATCTCGGCGGCGCAATTCGACACCCTGAAATTCACGGCAATCAGGATCCGAAATAATTTTGGTGCAACTAACGAAGCTGCGTTACAATCACAAGGATCTTTGCTTTGCATGGCTTCCTTTATGTCTCTTCTCGCATGAAATATGCATAACTCACGAGAAAAAATCGGGGAGGTGTTATGCAAGAAACCAAGAAGTGGTCCAAGAAAACCTTCAACCAACCAAACGAACGAAGAGAGTTCAAGTCGCACGGTCACCTAGATTTAGTGTCATTTGAGGATGGCATCTCTATCGGACAAGGGACTTTCGAACCTGGTTGGAAATGGTCGAACGACGTCAAACCCATCGCAGGAACCGAGAGTTGTGAAGCATCGCATACCGGTTATTGCGTCTCTGGAAGCATGGTCATTCGCATGAACGATGGCGAAGAAATCTTCATCAAGGCCGGTGACGCTTTTCAAATTCCACCGGGTCACGACGCTTGGGTGCAAGGCGATGAAAAGTGCGTGGTATTAGATTTTACGGGTTACGAAAACTACGCGAAGAAAGCTAAAGACACCAAGGCCGCTTAGGAGTTGGGGGGTCACTGAATTGGGCTGATCCGGCCGCGAAGATATCGATGACACTTCGCGTTCCATCAAGGCGTTATTTAGGCACGGTTCTTTGGAACCCGCCTGTTCTCTTCGGCACCTCGAAGATCCCATTGCGTCGCCGAACCTGATCAGCGTCAACTTCGAAGAACTTTTTTTCGTAGAGGGCTTTTGCTTTTTCAAGCGAGTCTTCGATTCCTGGCACCTGTTCGCAATCTTTAAGGCTCTTTTCAATAAGCTTACGGTCCGTCGTGTGATCGACTCCTAAAAGCGCACCCTGATCAGCAATGGCTTTACGAACAGAACCAAAAATTTCAGCATCTATGCCGTCACCGGCATTTTTGGCGCCTAAGGTCGAATTCTGTACGTGTATAATAGGTTCGTTGAGCGGAGACTGCGAGGTCTGACGCCCAAGTACACGTAAATTTAATTTCTTGCCGTCGGATAAAAAGATAATATCCACACGAGAGTTTTTAGGCTTTTCAAGAAGCAATGCGATCTGTTTGTTTTTTGATGTCGCCTTTGGATCGACTGCCTCAAAATAAGAATCACCCTCGGAGGTGTAAACATGCAAACCATATTGATCAAAACGGTGTCCCGGAAAAATCACAAATTCTTCGTTTTTGGCTGACATACCGCCAAATGCACCGTTGCTGTAGTGTTTGAAAGCGCTTAGGCAGTTGAGCTTTTCTTTCAACAAGAGAGAGCCGGCAAAACCCGTTTCATAAATGAAAAGAGAAATAAAAACACAAATCCATAGAAGATAAAACGTTCGTGTCGAAAGCTCGCCTGTACCGTGCTTCATGCAATAAGATCTCTCCTCTAAACTAAGATCAAGTATACCGAATTCTATAAAAATTTCGTTTGTTCAAACTGAGAGCTCAAACCTTTTCGCCGACTTTTTTCTGCTCGGTAGGCAAAAAACATCACTCGCCTTCAAAATCGTCAGACTCGAAAAAGTCATAGCGTTTGCACGCTGAAATACCGCATCAATCATACGACCTGGGTTCGTCTCGATACTATTCGGCACAGCAAATTTAGGCCGCGGATTATTTTTCGTTTTCCCAATTCGGGAACAATAAAACTGCGGGATGAACTTCTAGAGCTGGAGCAAGCTTCTTTGCCCGCTCAACTCCGAGAGCGATTCGATTTGATTCAATACCAGAGATAGTGGATTGAGGAATGCCGGGTCTTTGAATCCGCTAAACTGTCTTAGTCCTTCTGGACCTGAAATCTGCGCTACGCTTTTCCAAAACTCATATCTTTCGATGACATGCTTCGGGGGTTTATCGATATGTTTCTCAGCCAACTTACTCTCGAAGACCGTCCACATACTAAAAATATACTATATCTTACTTAGTATATCAATGACGACAAAAATAGTCTGCCTCGAACTAGATAAATAATTAAAATTT
>JBFMCE010000167.1:0-3678 GCA_040754655.1 Bdellovibrionota bacterium
GGGAAGTTCTCTTGGGCAAGTCAAATGTCACCTTTGCCTTTTTCTACCCCTTTGTCTCTGAGCGTCCTTGTTTGAAATGGGGATTGCCTGCAAAGTTTTCACAATTTGAAAGGCTTGTGCGCCATGCACTGACCGAAGCCAAAAAATTTAGGGCCAAAACTCAAATTTTGAGCGTGCATCAGGGAGAATGGGAAGCTGAGATCGCTCGGTCCGTTTATTTGAAGCAAGGCTTCGAGTTCTCTGAACAGATCATTTTGGCGCATGAGTTTTCTCAGCTGTGGCCTTCATTTTACGATGTGCATGTCTTCTCATGCGTATATAATGAAGGCCATGAACAATATCGCGCGTAATGTTCTGCATTCTCTCGTTATCCCTGTTTTCAATGAACGTGACGGAATCGCCGAGCTCTATGAAAGGGTTCGTGCTTTGATCGATCGGTTGCCCGATGCTTTCGAGGTCATTCTTGTCAATGATGGCAGCAGAGACGGTTCAGCCGAGGTTCTCTCTGAGCTTCCGCAAAGAGACAAGCGATTCAAAGTGATACACTTGTCGCGAAATTTCGGCCATCAGGTCGCGATCACCGCAGGTCTTGAATGGTCGCAAGGAGATACCGTAACGGTGATGGATGCGGACCTGCAAGATCCTCCTGAAGTCATTGAAGGCTTGATCGCGAAGTGGAAGGAAGGATTCGAAGTCGTTTATGCCGTGAGGCGTTCACGGGAAGGTGAAACGAAGTTCAAGCTCTTGACGGCGAAGCTTTTCTATCGACTGATTCGAAAGCTCACCAATGTCGATATTCCTTTAGACACAGGTGATTTTCGGTTGATGGATCGCAGGGCCGTGAATGCGCTTTTGCAACTCCATGAGAGGCATCGATTCATCCGTGGCATGGTGACTTGGGTGGGCTTCAAGCAGGTCGGCGTGCCTTATGACCGCGCCAAACGGCTGCACGGAGAGACCCATTACCCCTTCCATAAGATGTTCAAGTTCGCGTTGGATGGCGTCACTTCTTTTTCGATTTTTCCGCTGCAAATCGCCACGTACTTCGGTGTTCTCTCGGCGGTGTTGGCTTTCCTGGGAATCTTGTATTCTCTTTACCTCAAGTTCACGGATCAGACCATTCACGGTTGGACATCGCTCATGATCGTTGTGTTGTTCTTGGGAGGGGCCCAGCTCTTGGCACTGGGAATACTGGGCGAGTATCTTGGCCGAACTTACGACGAGTCAAGGCGAAGGCCTTTGTATTTTGTCGGCAGAGCGATAGGGTTTGAGGAGCAGCGTCTTTCCGTCGATAAACGGCTTTGATTGTATCGTCTCCTTTGCCGTTCAAGGAAAAAAACTCTCGAGCAATGTTTAGTTCGGGATCTTGAGCACGATCGGGTAATAGATCGACTCGTTCCACAATATCGATAACCATGGAGGGCGCTGGACTTGGAAGCCATGCTCTTCAAAAAAATCCAACGCTCGGTCAAGCGAGGTTTCTGTTTCAAAGGGCTTATGCGGTCCTCCTAAACTCAAGTCGACTATGACCGAGCCGCCCGGTTTCCCCACCCGGCGAAGCTCAAAAAGAAGCCTACTCAACTGGAGCCGGTCTAAACTTTGCGTGAAGGAACTGAAGCCAAATATCAGGTCGAACTCTTTATCCAGGAAAGGCAGCTTCTCGTCCCCCTTTAGCCTGAAATCATGGACTAAAGTATGAATCTCAGGCTTTCGACGCCTGAGCTCCTGGAGCATGACGGGAGAATTGTCGGTTACGATGACCCTGCCGGGATTTGGAATCAGCCCTAATAACGAAGAGGTGCTGTCTCCCGCCCCCGCGCCAAGCTCAAGGATTGAAGGTTTGCTGCCGTAAGCAAGGTCGGAATGCTGGATTCCGTATGCCGCGACGATAGTCGAGGCAAAGCGCTGAAGTCCGCTGAGGTAATATACATAAAAGGCTTTCGTGTCGGAGTGCAGGTAAGAATCCAATGGATCGGCGACTAGCCGATGAATGAAATAGAGGATATCAGTTTGTTCTTGGGCCGAAAGAGGCACGAGTCCCATGCGGCGTTTAAACTGGGCTCGAAACTCACCGTAAATGCTAAAGAGCTGGTGCATGACGCGCCGAAACGGGAGTTTCGCATTCGCAAGAGCGTTGATTTCACTTTCCGTTCCGTTGTAAAGAGAACGATTGAAAAGTTGGCCGGTGGCGTATTTAAACAGAACTCTCGCATCGCTCACGGTTTTGGCTTCGTTTTCAGGCCCTAGGTAAATACCCTCGATCAGTTGGGCTATCGTATCGATAGTTTGTGATTCCGTCCTAAGATCAAGCATGACGACGTTTGGTTTTTTCAGGAGATCTTCACAACCATCGGTCGGCTGGGCGTAAGCGATTGCAGTTGGAATAAAAACGACGGCCGCAAATACTTTGAGCAATACCTCGCGAAATAACCTCATGTGCTGAACCTCAATATAAATGTAGAACCTTCACCAAGGCCTTCGCTTTCCGCCCAAATTTGCCCGTTCATCCGAGACATGAGGTCACGGGCCAAGAAGAGCCCTAATCCCAATCCCCCCGATCTGTCTGAGTTTTCGACTTGATAAAAGCGCTCAAAGATTCTTTCCAGGTCGCTCTTCTTTATTCCTCTCCCTTGATTAAAGATTGAAACCCGGACCGCGTCTTTCTCGTTGGCCAAAGTCACGCGGATTTCCGACTCCGGAGAGCCGTGCTGGACGGCGTTCAATAGTAGGTGCGACGCCACCTGTTCAAAGCGCGCAGGATCGAGGATAACCCGAATAGATTGTTTTTCGAATCCGGCCTCTTCGAAACAACGATAGATCCGTTTCTCTTGATAGACGGCTTCAAAACGGTCGATGATCTCGTTGAGAAGTTCTGCGATATCGACTTCTCGCATGTTCAACTCGATATTCTCAGCGGATATCCTCACCGTATCGAGGAGATCGTTGATCAATCTCGAAAGGCGAGATGACTGACGGTCGATGTTCGCAAGCTTCGCCGCGACCGCGTCTTGATTCAAACCCGGCGCTGATCTCAATAAAAACTGTGTCGATGCCTTCAGTGCGGTCAAGGGTGTCCTAAGTTCATGCACCGCCATTGCGATGAACTCATCTCTCTTGCGCCGCTCCTCTTGCAGAGCCTCTAAAGCTTGAGCAAGCTCCTCGCTCTTCTCTTCAGCGTCTTGCTTCGCTTGAACTTGTTCCGTGACCTCGGTCAAGATCGCAGCGATCAGAGTGCGTTGGGGTTCGCGGTGAATGGGAACGAGCGCTCCGCTCCAATACGTAACGTTTCGAAGCGCGTTCAGGTTTCGAGAGGGGGTTGCGACCACCCTAGTGCATTCATTTTCAAAGTGCGCTCGTTTAAGGCCTTCGATCGCGAGTGGAGTTGGGGAGGGCAACACTTCGTACACTGTTTTGCCCGCCAATTCCTCAGGAGAAAACGGATGCGGCAAGATTGAGCAGTATTTTTTGTTCGCAACAATGTAGCGCATCGAGGGCATCTCGATGACAGTGAGTGCGAGCGGCGATTCGTTGAGCACCTTTTCTAGGTGGTGCATCTCAAGTTGCGTCGGAAACATCTCTATACATAGTCTAAAAATAATGGTTTTTGAAAATTCCTATACAGCTATGCGTTATTCCACGCATCGTGTCAATTTATGAAGTGTAACTTTGAACATCGCT
>JBFMCE010000168.1:0-3632 GCA_040754655.1 Bdellovibrionota bacterium
TATGTATCGAGTAAGAGCTTCCGAGGAGAAGCAGAACACCGAATGACCGGCGCTGTAGGCCAAAAGCGCGTTCCAACCGCTTACTTGAAAGAATGTCAGATTCCTGTGGCACCACCCGACCAGCAAAAACACATCATTTCAGAAATCGACAAGCAATTCTCCCGCCTTGACGAAGCCGTCGCCTCCCTCAAACACGCCCAAGCCAACCTCAAGCGCTACAAAGCTGCCGTGCTCAAGGCGGCCGTTGAAGGGAAGCTTGTTGTCGATGGCCATGATGTCACCGGCCGTAAATGGGTATCCAAACCTATTGATATGGCAATTGCTTCAATGGAACAGGGCTGGAGCCCCCAGTGTGAAAATGAGCCTTCTAGAAGACCAGATATTTGGGGAGTGATAAAAACCACTGCTGTTCAGTCTCTTTGTTACCTCGAATTTGAGAACAAACGACTACCCCCTAAATTTAAGCCACGCACCAACCTAGAGCTTGCTTCTGGTGACTTGTTGGTAACGCGGGCAGGACCGAGGGTGCGAGTTGGCGTCACATGCCTTGTTAAGGCTACAAGGCCCCGTCTGATTCTTTGTGACAAGGTCTATAGGCTCCGCATAAAACCTGACATAGCAAACCCAGCTTTTCTTGAGCTCGTTCTCAATGCACCCCATATTGTTGATGAGCTTGACCGATTAAAGACAGGAATCAGCGATAGTGGCGTAAACCTTACACAGAAACGCTTTCGCGAACTCATGATTCCTCTTCCCTCGCTTGAGGAACAACAACAGATCGTAGCTGAAGTGGAACGTCATTTGAGCGTGGTAGTGGCAATGGGAAAAGAAGTAACAGCCAGCCTCCAGCGCGCCGAACGACTACGATCATCAATGCTAGCGTCGGCCTTTCATGGCAAGTTGGTGGCGGACTAACAAGTGCCAACCCAGTCGCGTTATTACTTGGCCCGAATAATCAAAGTGGGCGCACTCACTACTGACGGGATTATCGCAGCAATTCAGAATCCAGCGTTTGTGCAAATTCGCGGTACTCGCTACACGTTCACAGACTTTCATCGATTCGGTACAGGTGATAAACCGAAAGGAATCTTCGCAAAACTTGCCAAATATAATTTAGAGGGTGCCGTTGAGGTGGTACGTCCGGACGTGCATGCAGTTGAAAGAGAATCGGTTGAAAACTTAATGGAGGCGTCGAGTCCATTTGTATATTTACCAGAGTTTAGTGGTATTGCTTACAAGCACGTGTGGAATCTTTTGCAAAGGGATCAGTTTGCCAGAGCATTTTGCAAGCTGATTGAATCGACTGAGCATAGTTTTTTCGGTCGATGTGAACTTGAACCTGTTACGGACCTGCGAACTTTTGTCACACGACTATCAAAGCTTGAGAGAGTAACTGTCCTGCAAGCATCAGTCAAACCACCGAACCCATTATTTGGGCCTTGTGCTCAAAGAGTACATAAGAAGGCGGCGTCTTGAAGAAGTCAAAATAAAAGAGGAGTCCTCGGCAGGAATATCAACGAACATTGCACAAATTGCTGACGCTATGTCAAAAGGACTAATTAATGCTGAGGAACTGCAAACAATGATGGAGCCATTATTAGGTGGGGTTGGGGATGCCGCTATACTTATGGCCGCTGATGGATATGGGAGTGGTAAGGTTGTTGGCGTTGAAGAAACGAGGACCGTTACAATACGAACCAGTGAAAATCAAAAAAGCTTTGTTTCCGATGGCGACCCTAGTCCAGAGGAGCTCTATCGTATTGCCTATGAGCAATTCGCGAAAATCAATAACGAACGGTATCTGGATCATCAATGAAACCCTTCATGGATAGTGTACGTGCGTTACTTATTTCTCCAGAAATGCTTTGCATACTTTTACCAATTGCACTGTGGTTTTATTGGCCCGCTCCAGCCGAGCTAGTAACCACGCTAATTCATGGAGACCTAAAGTGGAGTTTCGGGGCAGCTTTGATACCGTTCGGTTTTTTAGCTACCTGTTATCATTTTGGAACCGATGTGCTTTTTCCTGAAGAAGGGAGAAGTGTTTTACTTGCTTGGCCAAATTACATACTACTTAAGACTCGGGTAGTTATGGCTTTGATCTATTGTGTTGTGGCAATTTTGATTGTTTGTGTCGGTATCTATTGGATTGCCAAGACTAAGTCATCTTTCGGAACGACCCTTATATTAGCTGGCTGGTTTTCGTCATCAGCTGCAATCTTTTCAGTTGCATTGGCAAAGTGGAAAATTCGTGAACTTCTTAACGACGCGCCTAAATTAAACGTACCTTGATATTAAGAAAATGTTGAGCAAAATTCTTCGAATTCTCTTGGCATTGACAGCGATCGCTCCATTGTCGATTTCAATGGCGTACATTTTTGGTGCCAAGATCGGTAATTCTCAGCGGGCGATCATTGCAACGTTTGTTTGCTTACTGCTTGGAGGTATTGCGCTTTGGGTTATTGATTTTGCTAGGAAGCAACTTGAACGTTTACCGGTTACGATCAAAAAGGCTAAAAGCGCTGATAAGGAAGTTATCGGATTTTTTATAGCGTATGTCCTCCCACTAGTTTTTAAGGGAACTGGAGTTCCTGACGTAGGGGCTTGGGTGCTTGCTGCTGGGCTTTTACTATTTGTGCTCTGGAGCACACATGCAATGCAAGTGAATCCTGTGTTAGGCATGTTTGGTTTCCACTTTTATGAAGTTGAAACAGAGGACGGCATTACTTATTTGCTGATTACGCGTAGACAAATTAGTACCGTTCGATCGATACGCCAAGTTGTGCAATTAAGCGAGTATGGTGTGTTAGAGGCAAGCGATAGGAGAGACGAATGAATCTTTTCGCTTTAACTGATATTTCAGCGGCAAGAGTTATTCGCTTTCCGCTGACCCAAGAGCTACAGCAACAAATCGAAGAGCTTTTACAATATCAGGAGCGGGAATTTATGTCTGGCATTCATGAAATGCACAATTTTGATGGCAGGTATCGGCCAGAATCTGGTGAGCTTTTAATAATCAATGATTTTATTGATGTAGATGGTGTCCTGGATGCCGTAAGGAATCCACTGGCTGTTGAGCAATTCAATCCCCAACAACATTTGCTCGGTAGAATCAAGGCAATATTTTCAGGTTATGAGGAACAAGGTGTGATACGTGCATTAATTCAACTGTTCGAGCCCCGAAGAGTGATTGCGAATAAAGGATTTGCAATCTTCTTTTCGGGAAATACATTTCAGAAGTTAGATGATATTGGACTTGCTCTAGATAATAAATTGCTTGCGATCTTGGAGGGAAACGTTATTCGGTTTCAGAGCTTTCACTATCTACGTCGAGTCTTTGAGTTGGATGATTATTTCAAGGCGGCAACCGATAGTGACGTGTTAGCTTTTGCATCGCATCCTAGAGTATCTGTGGCCGATAGACAAGCATTTCTTGGAAGTGCCAACGCATTGATTCGTTCGAAAATTGCGTTAATTCAACAGTCAGGGATTCTTGATAGACATACTGACCTGCGCCCTGTAATTCGGACAGTCGCAAAGTTGAGTCCGCCGTGGTACAACCACCCGCGGAGGACTCACGATGGGACGCAAGCGGCACACGGAAGAGCAGATCATTTCCGTACTGAAACAAG
>JBFMCE010000169.1:0-3576 GCA_040754655.1 Bdellovibrionota bacterium
GGGTAAAACCGCTCGAGAGTTCGAATCTCTCCCTCTCCGCCATCTTACGCAACCGAATTTTGCCAAAATTGAATAATCCAAAATTAAAGTCGAACGAGTGTTTCTAGAAGCCTCGAAGACACTCGAAGTCTCAGTGAAGCTCCTAGACGGTTCGTCTGCGCCGTCACGCATGAACAGCTTCTTTCAACGTTAGAGCTTCCTAATACCCCTTTCCCAAACTTTGATTGGATTGATCACCTTACTGAGCGGAGAATTCAGGTGAGTGCAACAATTGCTCCTGAAAAAGGCTTGAGTGTGCTTAAGACCGAAATAACCAAAGTCTGATTGAGGTTTTCATGCCGGGCCCGCAACAGACATACTTTTTAAAAATGCACTTAATGCTCATCCAGCCCGTCGCAAGTATTTGGGCTTCAAAGTCACAACTTTCTCGGCCGGGATCTCGGCTGAGCGTCCGGCGAGACGCTCAAACTCAATCACATCATGCGCACAGAAAACCTCAACCTCTCGTTCGCTCGCTCTTCGCAGCTCTCGTAGTCTTCGTTGATTCCAGAGCCTAAAAGCGCGGTCTTTTTCCATCATCCACTGATAAAACCTCAGTCCCAGCGTACACCTGGGCTGCCCTAAGTCCATTTCACCGCCGTAGAAATAAGCATCGCCCGCCTGGAGAAGCCATTTGTCTTGAGCACGAACTGCCACACCCGCATGGCCGAACGTATGCCCAATCAACGGTACAAGCGCGATACCATCAGAAATGCCTTCGATCTCTTTCACGCGATCAAAGCCAAACCAAAGATCTCCCTCATTTGCGTCATAGAACCGCCAGTTTTTTTGAGTAGACCACTGCCGCGGCCTGAATCTTTGCCGATCAAGCCAGGTCTTTTGTTGGAAAGCATAGTTTCGTTCATCTTCAAGCATATGAACCATCGCATGCGGAAAATCATCAAGTCCCCCAGCATGGTCAAAATCTAGATGGGTCAAGATAATGTGTCGTATGTCTTTTGGATCAAAACCCAGCCGTTGAACCTGGCGCAATGCCGTCATCTCAGAGCGAAAATCAGGACTGACAAGAGTCAGAAAAAATTTGCTCAACCTGCCTTTTGGATTAGCGACATCCCGCAATCCTAAGCCGGTATCGATAAGGATAAGTTCGGAATTAGTTTCAACAAGCAGGCAGTGGCAAGCCAGGTGCCCTCGACGCACTATCGATTCGGTGCGACCGTCCATCCATTTTCCACCTAGCGGACAGGTGGAAATACAATTGAGATGATGAATTCTTGTGACTGACATTTGCTTCTAGAAGAAGCATCTCCTGTGCCATGAGAAGTAAATTATCGTGCTTGCGCGAGAGAATCTAAGATCCGATGAATAGAGCGAGCAAAACCACCCCTACTCCGAGAGCGCACTCGTATTCCTTATTTTTCATGTACTGCTTAAAAGAAAAATGGTTCTGAATTTTTGACCGGCGCTCAACCACGGTCTTCAAGCCTTCGACAGTCGGCCAAAGCGGACCCGCGTAACGACAATACTGCACATAAGAAGAACCAAATCGAGCGAGCAAGTTTTTTTCTTCATGCCGAATCGTATGAAGATAGGTCAATAACGTTACACCGCCAATGGCAAGCGTTACAAACCAATGGTGAAGCGCAACGATCAATCCGAGAGCGAGCAGACAGGATCCGAGATAAAGAGGGTGCCGAACTAAGAGATAAGGCCCACCTTGCGCCATCGCTTGGTCTTTACGAAGGCAGCCCGCCCCCCAGGCCCTGACGAAGAGTCCCAAACCCACGAAAGCAAGCCCCCACCAGTTAGGTTGAGTGCCCCAATAAAAAAGAGGAAGCACAAAAACCACGACTCGAGAAGCAATCTCGCGGAATTTTGAGCGGTCGATGGTCCAAGAATAAATGGATTGCAAACTTCGTATCATTGAGATTTCTTCCCTCTAAGCCGTTCTAAAACCTTCTTGATGCTCTTCAAAGAATCTTCCGAAGAATGGCCCTTTGCATTGACTTGTTCGTATTGAAACACATCGGTCCTATTGCCTTCAAGCTTCCTCAAGACAATATTTCCACAAAGTTGCTTTATAAACGAGGTCCCCTCACTTTTTTGGTAAGATACCAAGATCTGTTCAGGTTTATCGGACTTCCCAGAGATCAAACTGAACACCCAATCTTCTTTCCACCTTACGCGGTGAATAAACGGGCCAGCTCGATTTTGAACAATCTGCCGTCTCAGGAAGAGAGGTGTTTCTATTCTTGAATCAATCTTAGTCTCGTTCACTCCTTCTCCTTTGATGATCTCAGGATCAAACAAGAGCTCTAAGACTTCTTTCAAAGGCTTCTCGACCGTTCCCCGAACTGATGCCCAAACCACATGTTCTCGTTTCCCATGAGCTTCTACATTCTTTCGATCGTTCAACACCTCCTCCGCCCAAGGAAGCGGTTTCGCGATTTTTTCTTGGAAGTTGAAGCAGCCTTGATTTTCCCCGTCGGAAGCGAACCCAAGCTGCATATGAAAAACCGCAGCGACAACGATCGCATGAGAAAGGACTTGAATCCGCATAGGGTCTCGTTTAACTCAATCTGATGAGCCAAGCAAAAGCAAAAGCAACTCAGTCAAAAGGCCTTCGAGCATGGGCTTTACCTGAAAGAAACATGAAACGAAGACTGTGGCCCCTTGCAATGGCGATTGCTTACGTCCTTTTGATCTATGTACTTGGCGGGCTTAAACCCATCCATGTTGTTGTGGCTTCTTTGGCTTTGCTCGATTCGTACAACCAGAATACCCGAACTTTCATCAGATATTTTTTTCCGTTCCTTCTGGTCGCCATCGTTTACGATTCCATGCGCTATTACTACTGGTGGGGAATCGAAGGAAACATCAGAGTCGCCGAGCCCTATCATTATGAAAAGCGCCTGTTTGGCCTCGAAAGCGATGGAAGAATCTTGATCCCCAATGAGTATTTTCAGATTCATAACTGGAAGATCTTGGATTTTTTCTGCGGGCTTGCTTACCTCACTTTTGTCTTTGAATATGTGGGAGCAGGCTTCTTTTTGTTTTTCACGAAAAGATTTGAGCTGTTGAAAACTTTCGGTTGGTGCTTTTTCCTGGTCAACGTCATGGGTTTTGCCACGTACTATATTTATCCTGCGGCACCGCCTTGGTATGTCGCCAAGTACGGGCTAGGCCCGGCTCAGATGTTCATCAGCGCTGATCCCGCGGGTGCCGCGAGATTCGATGCTTTGTTCAACACGCGTTTTTTCACTGGAATGTACGGTCAATCCGTTGATGTTTACGGAGCCATCCCGTCTTTACATGTGGCTTATCCGTTGTTAGTTGCGTGGGCTGCGTTGGTTACCAAGCGTTTAAGGGCTTTTGCCATAGGGTTTTATTTACTGATGTGCTTTAGCGCCGTGTACCTCAATCACCATTACATTATCGATATTATCCTAGGGACTCTTTATGCGATTGTTGCGCTCATTGCAGTTCGTGCGTTACAAGATCGCGAAATACGAGGAGCGATCCCTCTTCCAGCCTGATTTTCCAGGCTTCTCTGGCCTTGGGCGTAATGGCACCTGC
>JBFMCE010000170.1:0-3563 GCA_040754655.1 Bdellovibrionota bacterium
CACCCACTAAGCGGCACAAAAGAAAAATCTTGGATATAAGTAATTGATTATATTAAATTTTATTGGATAGCCTCCGGCGTTGACTTTGGGTATTATAAAGGTATGAAAAAGAATACCAAGTCTAGCATTACACTTCCTCCTAAAGAACTTGAATTGGTAGAGAGCTTAGCCAAAGCTCTCAAAGCTAAAAGTAAAGTAGAGGTAATTAGGCGCGGACTTTATTTGCTTAAAAGCCAAACTGATCGCGACATGCTGAAAGCAGCTTACGCCGAGGCTGCTCAAAAGACGCGTAAGAACATGATCGTTGAGCTTGAGGAGCTTGATCATCTGTCAGACGAAGGGGTGGAGTGATTGGATATCCAATATGGTGTTCTTTACTTGGCTGACCTCAATCCACGCCAAGGTAGTGAGGCCGGGAAGATCCGTCCAGTCCTTGTTATTCAATCCGACCTGCTCAATCAAACGGGTCACCCTTCTACCTGGGTTCTTCCATGCACCACGCGTCTAACGGGTGAAAGTTTGATTCGAGTGTTTCTTCCAAAAGGAATCGCAGGGAACGATCGGGATTGCGAAGTGATGATCGATCAAAGCCGTGCTATTGACAATCGACGATTGAAACAAAAATTAAAAAAACTTCCTCAAGCCGTGTTTGAAGAATGCAAAGACAAACTTCGAAAGCTGGGCGAACTTTAGCATCACTTTGACGGACTCGCCATTGTGTAACCGCACCTTTCCCCAAACAACGTCCCCACCTTCGGCAATACTTCTCAAAAACTTCTTAAAACGGCCTGAGACAAGGAAGATAAAAAATGGCGACTAAGACGTACGAGATGGTACGTCGCAGGAGCCATTTTTTATCTGACGAAGTATCAGGCCGTTTTAAGAAGTTTTTGATGGCGAGGACGGATGCACTCTGGGTGAACCACTGATTGTTGGGCGGCACTACCCGCTCCAGTGGGTTCGACCAAGGCTGAGTCTGGAGGAGCTGGCTGCACTTCGGAAGCAACGAAGGTCGATCCGGCATATCGCTCGCGACACTGGCGTCGATAAAGCGACGGTCTGCCGGAAACTTCTGAAACTGAAGGAGACCGGCCATGACGACGATCATCGATAAACTCACTGTAATCTTCTTTTCATTTTGGTTCATAGCGCACGTTTCCGGGCATCCCGAATGGATCTGGAAAGGCATTGCTTACGTTCAGTACCATGCGCTGAAAGAGGCTCAGAAGCCGTGGGGTTGCCCTAGTATTTTCAATAAGAATGCGTGCGGAAACCGGAAACGGTGAAAGCCCATCTGGTAACCAAGCGCTTGGTCCAAACCTTGCTATTTGCGTCATCAATGGTTGGAAAAGTTTCCCGCGTGCGCAGCAAAACCATGTCCCAAATCAAAGCCAAGCATACTGGTCCGGAACTGAAGCTCAGGCGATGCTTATCCAAATTGGGCCTTCAGTACAGGCTTCACAAAAACGACGTTCCCGGCAGGCCAGATGTCGTTTTTACGCGCGAGAAAATAGCCGTGTTTTGCGACGGCGATTTTTGGCATGGCAGGCAGTGGGAAAAAAGGAAGACCAGCGGTCAATTCTGCGTACGCAAAAAATATTGGTGCGCGAAAATCGAGGACAACATCCGCCGCGACCGGCGGATCAACCGCAAACTGCGGGATCAGGGGTGGACCGTGCTCCGCTATTGGGCAACCGACATAGAAACCAAAGGACACATGATTGCTTGGGAAATCACCTTGATACTGAGAGCAAAACAACGCCACAGGAAAAAGCCAATGATCCTGAAATGTTGGATCAGTAGAACCAAGCTTAAAATGGAAGGCGTGAGGTGCATATGACCGAAAAGAAAAAATCATTCCGATCTTTGGCCGAGGAACTAAAGGCGCTGCGGAAACGCCCGCTAGACCCGAAATTCATCGAGGAGTTCAATAAGATGACCGAGGAAGACGACAGGCGTGAGCGTGAAGAAGAGGAAAAGCGCAAAAAGAAAATAGCCAAAACTCCGGAGGCCGATCTCTGAAATGGGGCAAGTAATCTCCTTCTCGGAATTCAAACGCTACTACGGAAAAATCAGGCATCGGTCCGATTTCGCGAAGGGAACGATCCTGGACGCGAACATCCTCATCTCGCTCACATATGAAGTGAAGCAAAACTACGAGGAAGTCGTCTCTTTTTTCGATGAATGCCTCGCACCTGAGCGGGATCAAGGGTTCCGGTTTTTCACCACCGTGAATACCCGCTCTGAATACCTCGACTTCAATCGACGCCTCATCATGACGGAACGCTTGCGTGATATCGTTGATGGAATGGGCGGTCTGAAGATCGCATCAAAAGCCCGGACCCAGATCCAATACCAATCAGGCCAGCTTAAGCGCCGCGAACAACAAGGCGGTGATCCCGTTTTCAATGATACTCAACTCAAAATCATCAAATCCGCTTTTTCAGCTGGCAGATTTTCCGGAAACAGCGGGTGGCTCAAGCTGTGCGAAAAATTCCTCGCTTTTAAACTTGATGAGGTTGAAAAGAAAATAAACATCCGAGGAGTGGAATATATCAGCCAGCATGAGTCCTCTCAGGCTGACCTATTCTGCAAAAAAATCGATTGGCCTGAAGCTAAAAGGATCTCAGAAAAAACATGTCTGGGACTCTCCGATGCCATGATTCTCAATGCATTCCAGTGCAGCCGCTTTCCTTTCATCGTCAGCTCGGATTTTGATATCGGATATGCAGTGCTTGCTTCAAAAGGCATGAAAGATGTTGTCATGCCCGACAGCGTGGCGAGAAAATATCGGGATTATCATTTCAACGAATCTGATTGAGATCGACTAGGTCTGCACCACAAAAAGACTTATATTTGCGGCGCAGACCTCTTTAGCCATTAAAATGAACAGGACTGGAATGTAGTTGCACCGCCTTCGCTCCTCGCTGGATACATGATCGGCAAGCTAAGAAGATTATTGCAACTCCTAAAGTCGGCCTCTGTTCGCGCTATCCAATGCCCATAATCGGATGACCACTCAATTCTCACTTGAACAGGCGGGCAACCAACAGCTACATAAACCCATAGCTCTCCCTGCCTCGCCAGTTCTACAAGATTTTCAAGAGCATGAACTGCGTACCCTCGAAATAGCTGATCAAGAACCAATCCAGCAATCCTTGAAGTTCTGTCACAGTTGTTCACCCTATATGTCGCTTTTACTACGTAAGGCATTTTTATTCCTTCTTGGAACTAGAAGACGTCATCATTGACACTCGAGAACTAATGAGGTGAGATTAAAACTCTTACACACAACAAGAAGTACTCAAGCTCGGGGCCTCCGTGTCCCAGGGTTGTTTTTCAGGGCAAGCGCCTGCAAGCGCTTGCCCTTATTTTTACCCGATACTGCTTATACGACACGGCAGATTACTGCTAATTGTATGCTTTGAAAAGAGTTCCACTATATTTTGTGGCTCATGAGATTGCCCGACGCATCAAGGTTCAAGACTTAAATTCCAGCTATTCTTCTATCGCTTTCAGCGCAAAAACATAGCGGCAGTAATCGCAATGTTCAGACGGTTTCG
>JBFMCE010000171.1:0-3501 GCA_040754655.1 Bdellovibrionota bacterium
GAATACAGCGCAACGGGTTTGCGATGGCCGATGGCCTTATAATACTGCCCCCAAAACCCTTTCCAACGAGACACTTCGCGGCTCGAAGTCTGGCCAGGAGTAATCGCGTTTTCAACGAACGAAGGTCTTGAAGTTGGTGCTTTGTAGATTCGAGAAAAAAAATCGAGGCTCGGCAAACCAGCCCTAGGAAGCTCACGCGCGATCTCTCGGCTCGTTGCCTCAGTATCATGCCAAAAGACCACCCGATAGTCTGGCGTCAAAACTTGGGTTACTGCATCTGAAGATTCAAAGTCTTGACCCTCATCAAAAAGCCCAAGTTCTCTCAAGCTTCTTCCCAGGGCCGCCGAAGCTCCAAGGCCCGAGACAGGAAAAAAGTCTGGATCGAAAATAGAACCGTCGGAGCAAATCCGCTCTCTGGCGTGCTCTTTGTCGTCTACGATGAGGAGCTTTTTCCCCGACTTTGCCAGAAGTGCTGCGCAAAGATACGAAGACAACCCGCCGCCGGCGCATATCACATCATAGTGATCTGACAATCTCATTAGGTTCTTGCGTCAACCTTTCGCTGCAAATGTTTGGGCGTGACGCAAGTCCCGGTCGCTTTGCAGACCACGACGGGTTGCCTTAAAACCTTAGCGCTAGAAGGCGCAAGATAACCCTTTTCCCCAGGCGACAAAGGAGTCACGACTTTCCTTGCTTCGAATCTCATTTTCCGTGATGAATTTCCAACCTCAATGATCCATCCTTGAGCTTCGATGTAATCTCCACCATAAACCGGAGCCAAAAACTCTACGCTTTCATAAGCGCGAAAGAGGCCTTCGTCTCCATCATAACGTATCAACAACTCTGTGGCTACATCACCAAAGAGCTGAAGCATACGCGCACCATCCACTAAGTTTCCTGCATAGTGGGCATCATGGCTGCCCATGCGAAGACGAATAGTGACGCTATCCCCTATGGTTTTCATCTGGTCACATCCTTTCACACGCTTCAATAATTCGACTTGATGCCCCTAGATGCTTGCTCAGCAACTCTTCCAGGGAATTTGGGGTGGTCACTCGTTTATCCCTAAGCAACGAAATGCGCTCTCCCAACCATTCTGCAAGTTGCGAGGGTCCGATAACTTCCAAGAGCCTACCATGTTTTTGCAGTTCTCGACTCTCTGGAGACCTTTCCGTACGCGGTCCACATGCGACATACGCCCCAGTTAACGCAGGTTCCCATACACTATGAACACCACTCCCGAAACCTCCGCCGACATAAGCAAGTTTTCCGAGATGGTAAAGCTCAGCTAAAATCCCCTTCTTCATGACAATAACGGCAATAGATTTTCCTGGCAAGGCACCGCTCTGATCAGCTGACTGAACCTGATACCCCAGTTTACTCAATGCGGTTTCTGCTCGAATCCGTTCAACTTGATCAAGCTCATGCGGCACCCAAATCAAATTCACTACGATGCCTTTATCTTTGAGCAATCGTATCGCCTCGATTACCACCCTGGTGTCCGGCGGCCACATGCTACCACAAACAAGCGTGGACGTTGCAGCCAATGCGGTTAAAGTTTCTTTAGGCAAGATCGATTCCATTTGGCTTTCACTTCGAGAGATGCGTTCAAGCACCCTCTCAACGCGAGTATCTCCCAAAACGCGAACATTTTTATGGGGGAGAGATAAAATCTCAGACTCATATCCAGAAAAAATGCCATCGAGTTTATGTAAAAGTCTTCTATGAAACCAACTAGGTTTGAGCGCATCAACGAGAATGACTTTGATTCCTCGAGAATTGCATTCCCAAAGCACCCCAGGCCAGAGTTCATATTTTAAAAGTAGAAGGCAGCGCACACCTTGTTTTCTCGCTAACGCGACAAACTCACGCATCAATCCCAACCCGTCGTGAGGTAGAGGAACAACCAGAGAGACATTTTCAAATCTCTCTCGCAATTGCTCGACTGGGATTTTCGCTGAAATTGAGTAATAGGTTATTAAAACTCTTCGCTCTCTTCGGCCAAGTTCGGTCAGAAGAGGGATCGCATATTCAAGTTCACCGTGACTGGCGACATGCACCCAATAGTCAATCGGTTCACCCACATTGAACCGAAGTCCCAGGAAATCCTTCCAGGCTCGAAGCCTCAGGGTGTCGCGTATTTTGCGATTTCCGACCCCCAACAACATAGCAATCGAGTAAAGAAAAGGATAAACCAGCCAGCTATAAACCCATGTCTTCACGTCGAACTCCGAGAATCTTCAGTACTTAGAGCTGTTCCTGCCGGCACTTTGGATGAGATGGCACTCTTCTGAAGCACTTCATAGGTTTGAGCTACTGAAACCTCATCCAAACACTTCCATCTATGAAAAGGTCGAATGCACCACCTGCCTGTTTTTGAACATGGACGACACCACAGGTCTCTTTGGATAATCGCACTTCCTTCAAGTCTTGGGGCGAAACCAAGTTCTAAACTCGTAGGCCCAAAGACCGCCATGACCGGCGTTCCAACAGCCTCCGAAAGATGCATGAGCCCAGAGTCATTGCAAAACAGAAGCTTTGCGCCCTTTAAGACACCCGCGACCTGAGCCAAAGATAAGTTGGCAGTCAAATCAAGTGAACCCGAAAAAATAGCCTCTTTTGGTATCTTTTTCAGACCAACCCAAACGATTCCGAAACCATCCTTATGCAATTTTCTGGCAACTTCAATGAACCGTTCTATTGGCCATTCCTTTTGCTGCCATGCCGACTCACGAGCAATACAAACATAACCTCGGGGAAAGTTTTGTGCCCAGGTTTGAACAGTTTCAGCTGGAGGAGGTAAATGCTGAAGTAAAGCTTGGTCTCCCTTAAAAGTCGTCGGAGCACCAACTGTATTTAAGGCTGCTTGGCGTCGATCAATGGCCTTGAGTTTCAAAAATCTATAAATGCGGCCGTGGAATAGGTACAAAACAAGTTCTTTTGCCCGAAACTTTCGAACGCGTCGTACCGGTCTCCTGAGGATCAAACCTACGATGAATGATCTGAGATTACGATGCAGATCATAGACAACATCGTACTGATATTGGCGTAGTTTTAGAGTCTTTTGCACAAGTTCAAGGAACGTCGCATGATTCGAGATCAAGCGGACATTGACTTTCTTTCCAAAGACTTCAAACAACGGCAGAAAAGATTCTTTTGTTAAAACGTGCACCTCTACACCCGTTGAAATCAAATACTCTAGGCTAGGCAAGGTTAGAATGAGATCTCCAAGCGAGCTAAAGCGGATGACAAGCGCGCGTCGCATTCTCTTTGAATGACATGCATCTTGATATTTCGCAATGTTGGTGTGATCGCCAGGGCAAAATAAAAAGGCCACCGTATTTTTCGATTTTAAACCGAGAAAACGATGGCCTCTTTTTTAAGGGATGGGGCATCGAGCTAGCTTTGCACAAGATCACTCTTGCACTAGGTTTGCCGCAGGCGGGCTTAACTGCTGAGTTCGGAATGGGATCAGGTGTAACCCCGCCGCCATAGACACCC
>JBFMCE010000172.1:0-3325 GCA_040754655.1 Bdellovibrionota bacterium
ATTGAGTAAAAATCCTTGCAATAAAATCAATGTCGGCATAAACTGCCCGGCTAAATTTATCGCTCTTTATTGGGGAAATTAGAAGATGCAAAGTCAAAAAATACGCATTCGTCTCAAGGCATTTGATTATCGACTAATTGATCAGTCCGCGCTTGAGATTGTTGAAACAGCTAAACGTACCGGGGCGGTGGTAAGTGGGCCAGTACCGTTGCCTACTCGAATTGAGCGTTTTGATGTACTTCGATCCCCGCATGTGAATAAGTCATCACGGGATCAGTTTGAAATCCGCACCCATTTACGCTTGATGGACATCATAGATCCTACAGATAAGACGGTTGATGCTTTAATGAAGCTTGACCTACCGGCAGGAGTTGATGTGGAAATTAAATTGAACTGACCGGCTTAACAACTTAGTAGGCAAGTTCAATCAGTGTAAGTATTTCTGTGGATAATGGCCGGCCAATCGTAGCCGGAGTTTGGAGAAAAAATGAGCCTAGGCCTTATTGGACGTAAGGTTGGAATGACGCGTGTTTTTACTGAGGACGGATCCTCAATTCCGGTAACAGTGCTTGATGTATCGGGAAATCGTGTCACACAAATCAAAACACCCGGGCTAGATGGCTACGCTGCAGTGCAAGTAGCCTTCGGAGTACGAAAGCAAACCAGAATTACAAAACCTGCAGCGGGACATCTTTCCAAGGCTGGAGTAGGCACTGGCGGAGTACTAAAGGAATTTCGGGTTAACCCTGAGCAGTTAGGTGACTTTAAGCCTGGCGATGTAATTGATCCAACTCGCTTTTCAGTTGGTCAGCGGGTTGATGTGAGTGGAAAGTCTATTGGGAAGGGGTTTGCGGGTGCAATTCGACGCCATAATTTTTCGTCGAATCGTGCGTCGCATGGTAACTCCCTGTCGCATAACTCGGCGGGTTCTATCGGGATGGCTCAGGACCCTGGCCGTGTTTTCCCTGGGAAGAAGATGGCCGGCCATCTTGGAAATCAGAACTGCACAACCCAAAATCTTGTAGTTATTCGTGTGGATGAAATTAGGCACCTGTTGTTTATTAAAGGCGCCGTGCCTGGGGCTACAGGAGGGAAAGTTGTCGTTATGCCAGCGGTCAAGCTTTCTTCCCCATCGAAAAAAGTGGGAGAGGCGTGATGGAGCTTAATCTAATTGGGGCTAATGGATTGGCTGGAGCTAAAGTAACAGCATCTGACTCCCTGTTTGGTAGGGAATTTAACGAATCACTCATCCATCAGGTGATAGTTTCCTATCAAGCCAACTCGCGATCTGGTAACAGAAAACAGAAAAATCGTGAAGAAGTCCATCACAGTACAAAAAAACCTTTCAAGCAAAAGGGAACAGGTCGAGCACGCGCAGGCATGACATCGTCACCACTTTGGCGTGGTGGTGGTCGTGCATTCCCGAATTCACCAAATGAGAATTTTGCACAGAAAATTAATCGTAAGATGTACCGAGCAGGTGTAGCAGCAATTCTTTCGCAACTTGTCAGAGAGGGGCGCTTGGCTGTTGTTGAGGATTTCGTAGTAGAAGCTCCGAAAACACGTCTTGTGTCGCAAAAGATAAAAGAAATGGGGATGGATAAAGTCCTAATTATTTCTGACGCAATTGATAGCAATCTAATATTGGCATCTAGAAACCTGCCCAATGTATTAGTCCTTGAGCCCCATCAGGCTGATCCGGTCTCACTAGTTCGTTTTTCGAATGTGATTTTAACTAAGTCGGCGGTCGCTAAGATGGAGGAAATACTGGCATGAGGCAAAGTTTTAATCAAGAGCGACTACTACAGATTCTAGTGGCGCCTCAAGTTTCCGAGAAAGCTACCTATGTGGCTGATGCTTGTCAGCAGGCCGTATTTTTAGTACTACCAAACGCTACGAAACCTGAAATCAAAGCCGCTGTTGAATTCTTGTTCAAAGTCACTGTTAAGTCTGTACAGGTATCAAACATCAAGGGGAAAGTCAAGCGCGTTGGTCGCACGGTAGGTCGCCGTAGTGATCTTAGGAAGGCGTTTGTTTGCCTTCAGCCTGGACAAGAAATAAGCTTCACAGAAGGGAGCGGGATTTAAATGGCGTTGATAAAGGTTAACCCTACTTCTCCAGGAAGGCGTGCCGTCGTCAAGGTTGTAAATAAAGAGTTGTATAAGGGGCGCCCGCATGACGACCTAGTCGAGAAGAAAGTAAAGACTGCGGGCCGTAATGCACATGGCAGGATTACCACCCGTCATATGGGTGGAGGACATAAAAAACATTATCGGATTATAGATTTTCGCAGGAATAAAGATGGTGTTTCAGGGAAAGTGGAACGTATCGAGTATGATCCGAATCGGTCAGCAAACATTGCTCTTATCCTTTATGGAGATGGTGAGCGGCGCTATATCATAGCGACGAAGGGTATGGCAGTTGGTCAGTCTGTTGTAAGTGGTATTGACGCACCAATTAAGCCTGGAAATGCCATGCCTCTTCGAAATATCCCAGTTGGAACAACTATTCACTGTTTGGAAATTATTCCAGGCAAAGGGGCTCAGATAGCGCGATCTGCGGGCGCTTCTGTTCAACTCTTGGCACGTGAAGGAGTTTACGCCCAAGTTCGGCTAAGATCTGGTGAAATTCGTCGAATTCATGTTGAATGCCGTGCAACTATCGGTGAAGTCGGCAATGAAGAGCATGGCCTGCGAAAGATAGGCAAAGCAGGTGCTCAGCGCTGGCGTGGGATTAGGCCCACTGTACGTGGAGTGGCAATGAATCCTATTGATCACCCTCATGGGGGCGGTGAAGGAAGGACTGGAGAGGGACGTGTGCCGGTGAGTCCTTGGGGTACGCCAACTAAAGGTTACAGGACAAGAAACAACAAACGAACAGACGCGATGATTGTTCAGCGTCGTTACAAGCGTTAAGTTAAGGGGCTGATTCATGGCGCGTTCTATTAAAAAGGGACCTTTCGTTGACGGGCATCTATTAAAGCGGGTAGATGTGGCGAGAAATTCAAAGGACAAGCGACCAATCAAGACTTGGTCTCGGCGTTCAACAATATTGCCAGACTTTATTGGGCTTACGATTGCAGTTCATAATGGCAAGCAGCATATCCCGGTATATATATCTGAAAATATGGTTGGCCATAAACTTGGCGAGTTCGCTCTTACTAGAACTTTCAAGGGGCATACCGGTGGTAAAAAAGCTGTTGCAAAGAGGTAGAACGAATGGAAACTAATGCAAGTTTAAGAGGTGTTCGTTTGTCCCCCCAGAAGGGCAGGCTAGTGGCGGATTTGATCAGAGGTAAGACGGTTGACCAAGCGCTGAACGTGCT
>JBFMCE010000173.1:0-3270 GCA_040754655.1 Bdellovibrionota bacterium
TATATATAAACTTGTATTGTTTATATTTTTTTTGTCTCAAGTGGTTTTGAAAACGACCAAGTTTCATTCATAATTTGCCTGTATAGGCACTATTTACATCCCCGGTAAAGTCTTATAGAGACCTGCCATGATTTCAGCATACAAACGTATTTGCGAGCTATTAGTTTCTTTGATGTTCGTTATTTGGCCTATCCATACGACTGTAGGGGCAGAGCAGTGCTTTCATTTCAAGGAATTTAAAGACAAGTATCGAACATCTACTGCCTATAGGAGTGCGGCCACAGCGATACAGATTCCAAGAGAATATCCGGAATCAATCAGGCGCCAGATCCTAGATGCCTTTTTAATCAAACAAAAGTACCACGACGAGCCGGGGTTTGTTGCGAGTCTTCTGAATAAGGCGCATCTCGACCAGCAGTCCTGTAGCGGGCTTGAGGTAGGGGACAGACGTTTCAAGATCATTGATTTTACGAAAGACGGGCTTGTTCTAAGAATGCTAGGGAGCGCTGACGATACTTATGGGTCGATTTTTGTAGTCGAAAGAGCTTTCCCAAACGGGCTAGAGATTCATGTTCCTCGGCAATTAGAGGCAGAGCATTGCGGAAAAACAAAGACCTATTCTTTTAGTGTCGTTTTCACTTTTGATTTCAATGATCCCTCTCAGCCCGGTCGCTCATTTGGAGAAGATTTAGAGCAGGGTTTTGTCGAACTTTTCTTGCAGACATCGGATACTAGGGATAATTGCGAGTAGAACAGAGTTTTTTCAAGATAGTGAGGTGCTTATGATTTCAAGGCTATTTCTACAGAGTTTCAGGTTTCAATTATGGCAGCCACGAAATCGAGTTTATTCTCAACCCTGAGAATTTTGGAGGCAAAGGGGCAGCGCTGTTTATTCATGCGCTTAATGACAATCGGTCACTAAGCGTTACTCGCACCACTATTTTGTCAGCGTTCGAATCTATAAAGTAATGCAGGGCGTGTTTGCTTGACCTTGACATAATCTAAAAATAACGATCGCATCAAAGCTCTTTAGAAGGAGCGAGTTATGAATTGGGGATTTTGGGGAGCGCTAGTTCTTTTCATCGGAGCTGTTCCGAACGTTTTTTCAGCTCCACAACTTGCCAAGATAGCTGAATATGGCACAGGCATTTATCAAGACGTCGCTGTTCGTGGCAATTATGCGTACGTTGCGGTTCATGGTTTGGGCTTGGAAATCTATGATATTACCGATCCCAAAAATCCCAAATCGATCTCGTCGGTCCGAACGAGCTCTGGCGCCAGTTCGATCGCTCTTCTTGGAAATTACGCGGTTCTTAGCAGACCGGGCTTAAAGATTATTGACGTTTCAGATCCTCATAACCCGAAGTTCGCCACGCAGATTCCTGTTGGGGGGCACACGACTTTAGTCCATGTTGAAGGAAACAAAGCGTACTTTGGAGCAGGCCCAACCGGAGCCTGTATTGTGGATTTAAGCGATCTTAAGGCAATCAAAGGAGGTTGTCCTGTTTCAATCTATCCCGGGTATC
This sequence comes from Bdellovibrionota bacterium, assembly GCA_040754655.1. Taxonomy (GTDB): domain Bacteria; phylum Bdellovibrionota; class UBA1018; order UBA1018; family UBA923; genus JBFMCE01. The sequence continues at coordinate 1,527 of JBFMCE010000173.1, forward strand.
CTAACGATGTCGCAATGGAAGAGGGGCTACTCTACGTGGCGACAGAGTATGGAATTGAGATCGATGAAATCAAAGATTATCAGTCTTCTGAGAAGCTTTTTAAGTATGCTAAATTCGGTGCTAAGGACAGAACGCAGTCAGAAGTCATTCTTGTTAAAAATAAATTTGTCTTTACCGGCGGAAAGCGGGGGCTCGCCATCTACGATGCTAGGAATCCTAGGCAAACCAAGTTGATCACAGAGTACGATACTGGCAGTGCAGTACTGGGACTTTCATTCGTTGGCGACCATCTTTATGTCTCGGGCTGGAATAGCACCCTTCAAATTTTAGATATCCAAGATCCGGCGAAACCTAAATTGGTGTCGAAGATTCAAGGGAAAGACTTGGGTGGCCGCTTTTTCATCAAAGATAAGATGGCTTTTGTCGCGGCAGGAAAAGAAGGTCTTTCAATTTACGACCTAGGCGACTTGGCTCATCCCTATCAAATCGCTAAAGTAGGGGCGACGATCATGCCGCATGCCATCAAGGTCGAGGGCTCGCGAGCGTATATGGTTGAGAATGTTTCAAGTCAACAGCTGCGAATACTAGATATCAAGGATGCTTCTCACCCAACGTTGCTTGGGATTTATGCTCTTCCTGCTGGGCAGATCGCTGCATTTCATGTTTTTCATAATCGCGTTATCGTGATCTCGCAGGGGTTTTATAATGATGAGACGGTGCATTGGGTAACGCTCTTAGATGTTTCGGATCCTTCTAAGGTGAAGAGACTGGGGCTGTTGCCCATCCCGGATTTTATAGAGCATGTAGAGTTTGATCAAAACTATGCCTATGTGATCTCTGGAGGTCTTGAGGTCAATAAAAAATACAACTTAGAGGTTTTCGAATTTTCGGGCGATTTCCCGCGATTGCTCTCGATAACGCCTTTTGGCAGCAAAGATGAGCCTTATTACTCAGGCAAATTTCGGGTCTCTGATAAAAAGGGGTATTGGCTGGGGAACAGGGGAAACTTTTTCATCATGGACCTCTCTAATCCCGAAGATCCTAAATTCATCTCTAAAGGCGTGACAAAAGATTCAGAAATAGATGATCTCAGCGACCTCTTGATTTTAGGGCGGTATATCGTTGCTCCTGATTGGCGCAAAAAGAAAATACACACCTTTGAAATTCAGGGGCAATCTTCGATTGTACTCAATAAACAAATTGAAATGAAGTTCTCTGTCAACCGTCTTTTGCAAGTAGGAAAAACGATTTTAGCGTTCTCAGACAATAAGGCGCAGGCATTTGAACTTGGGGCCTTCCCAGAGCTTTCAGTTTCAACTGAATTTGATGTGCCTCATGGTTATGACGATATTGAACTCGACTCAAGGACGAACACGTTATTTGTCACGGATCGCGGAAGAAAAAAGACTTACGTCTATCGCTTTTCAGACAATTAAAAGTAAAAGTGGTTTGCATGTTCAGATTGTTCTGATGCTGTGGGTGCGAGGTGCATTCGCTGGGTACAGCTCATAGTTGCAGGCCCAGGTCTGGTGTGCTCTAAATTAGTGCTGTTCTTTCGGTGGCGCTACAAGCCTGTATCCTACGCCGCGCACCGATTCGATCAACTCAGGTGAGGCGCCAAGTTCCGAGAAGTGGTGACGCAGGCGCATGATGAACGTATCAAGCGTTCTTGTTTGTGTTTCTTCATGAAAACCCCAGACGCGCTTGAGAAGATCTGTGCGAGAAAGCGTGCGTCCCTGCTGCC
>JBFMCE010000174.1:0-3257 GCA_040754655.1 Bdellovibrionota bacterium
GGACGCATTCGGGCGCAAGAATTGTTAAGTCAGCCTCGGCACCTTTTATGATGCCGAGGCTGACTCCGTTTCTTATCACCCCAGAGGGTAATTACTTTTTATTTAGATTAGCTTTAGAGCGAGCATTCCGTTTTGGTTTGCTTGAGCCAAGGTCGAAACAGCTGCATTTGTCAGGATGTTTCGTTTTGTGAGCTCAGCAGTTTCCAAAGCGATGTCTGCGTCGCGGATACGTGAATTTGCAGCCGAGATGTTTTCATCGCTGATCTGCAAGTTGTTCATCGTCGATTGCAAGCGGTTTTGCATTGCACCGAAGACGGCTCTGTTTCCGCTCACTTTCGTGATTGCAGCATCAAGTTTATCGAGATTCATTTGAGAACTTTCCCGAGTTCTTGTCGATGCATCACCCAACTGCAAAGAGTCAAGCGTCGAATTCACCGATGCAACGTCATAACTGATGCGGTCGCGTTTTGCGTCTGGGCCAGTGCCTACTTGGAATTCCAAGTTCGGGCCCTCACCCTTGAGCAAATCAACTCCGTTGAAGCGAGTTGACGATGCGATTCGGTTCACCTCTTCTTTAAGAGCCTGAACTTCAAGGTCAGTGAAACTGCGCTCAGTATCACCGATCGTGTCGCTCGCAGACTGAATCGACAACTCACGCATACGGATCAAGATGCTTCCAATCTCGTTCAAACCGCCTTCGGCGACTTGAATCAGAGAAATCGCGTCTTGAGTGTTGCGCACAGCTTGCCTTGTGCTGCGAATTTCTGCCTTAAATTTTTCACTGATCGCCAAACCAGCAGCATCATCAGCCGCACGAACGATGCGTTCGCCGCTAGCCAACTTTTCGAGTTGGTGATTAGCTTCTTGGCGCTGTGTTCCTAGAGTACGTTGAGCCGCAATTGACTGAACGTTAGTTGATATACGAAAACCCATACACTTCTCCTCCCAATGTGAAAGAAACGTTTACTGTTTATTGCTATTCACAAGAGAAGGAAGGCATGATTGCTGTCCCACCAACCAACTCTTGCTTGTCCCACAAAGCATGTCGGATAGCATACTAATTTACTTTAGAGTTTTTTTGTCAGGTATTAGTGCCGAGTGTTTTTTGGAGGGTTGCCAAGACTTTATCTGCAGCTTCGTGAGGCGAAGACTGCTTCTGAAGAACTGCATCAAGAATTTTTTTGCCTACCGCGGTTTCAAGCTCATTCTGAACTGCCAACCGAATTCGACTTGCGACGATTTCGTAAATCTCATCTTCTAAAAATGCCGCCCTCTTGCGCTCAAGCAGACCATGGGTCTCAGCAAACTGGCGGTAAGCTTGAACTTGGTTGAACAACTCATCAATGCCCTGGTCAAAAACTGCCTGGGTCTTCACGACCGGAATTTGCCATTGAGCGCCTTCATTCATCCCAACCATCGTCACAAGCTCTCGCACAAGTTTATCTGCTTCAGGCCTGTCGCTCTTATTCACCGCAAAGAGATCGGCGATCTCCATGAGCCCAGCCTTCATCACTTGAATGCTGTCTCCGCTTTCGGGCACCAAAACAACACAGACTGCATGTGCAAGCTTCAAGACATCAAGCTCGGTCTGCCCTACGCCAGCGGTTTCAACGATGATCCAATCAAAACCCGCGGCATCGAGAACCATCACTACTTCTTTAGACGACTGAGAAAGTCCCCCGTGTTTTCCACGCGTTCCAAGGCTTCGAATGTAAACGCCCATGTCTCCGACATGCGATTGCATTCGAATGCGATCGCCGAGTATGGCTCCACCACTGAAAGGGCTGGAAGGATCAATAGCGATCACTGCGACTTTTTTGCCGGTCTTGCGGATCTGGGCCACAAGCTTGTCGGTGACTGTGCTTTTGCCTGCCCCTGGCGGGCCGGTGATGCCCAAGACAAAAGCATTGCCCGTCTTGGGATAAGTGAGCTCGATGATTTTACGCAGATAGTCGCCGCGGTCTTCAATCAACGTGATCACACGCGCAAGAGCCAACCGGTCGCCACTGAGCATTCGCTTCACAAGTTCCATGAGTATCTTTTGAGGTATCGAAGACGGTTGTAAAAGTCAAAGCCCAGCGCTTTGTGAAGTGCGCGGCTGGTCTCGTTCCTATAGAATATAAACTGTGATGAGACCAAGGAAGGTCGTAACGCGCATTGGGTTTTTCGCGGTGTCCTTTGTTTTAGGATGGGCTGCTTCGCAGGCTCTTAGTCCAAGCGAGAGGAAAGACAAAGCCGCAATCGCGGCGTCAACAACCTTGAACGCTGAAAACAGCGCAAAAATCGAACCACCTCAAGACGAACGGGTTTCGGGCGTCGCAAAAGAGACCTCGCCGCAAACGCCAGATCAAAGCCAACCCACCCAACCCATGCGCTCGCAAGAACAGCAACTAGGGCTTTTGAAAGAAATCTCGCTGGTCGTCTTGAAAAAGGCCTATGAAGACAAGCTTGAGCGCGTTGAACGCAATCATATTGAAACAAGATTCAAGTCAAACGTTCAAAGTGAACCTGCAGCGCGAGATGAGGAAGAAGAAAAAACTTTTCGGATCTTAAAACCTCTTTTTGAGCGTCCTAGTTACTGGATAGCCCGAGGACGCTTCGAAGTGGGTGAAAAGCACTTGCCCGTGAATCTCGCCTTTCATTATTACCATGCAAGTGACTACAGTGAGCTTGACGCTTTGTCTTTCGCTAAACCACAGGATGTGTGTTGGTCGCTTGAAGTCGTTTTTCCGTCGATTGAAACCAAGAACAATACTGGAATGAGCGGCTGCCTTTTTGGGTTAAATCAGCGTGAGGGTCAGTTCTATGCCGTTCAACAGGTGCGAGTTCCCGAACTTGAAGCCTATTATTCACACATCGCGATTCCGTTGCCACAACCGGATTCGAAATCAGATCAAGCCGAGTTTCTTACGACCATCAATCCAAAGTGGGTGAGCGCAGGATCAGTGACCTGGACCACAGCCACGAAAGAAGAAGTGGAACAAATCCAAAAAGAAAGAAAGTGGTAGAGCAGCTCGCGAAGAGCGCCATCACGAGGGTAGAGAAAGCGCTCTTTTGCCAGTTCGACCGACCCAGTAAAATCTGCCTAGTTTTCAGTTTTTAGCGCCCATCGTGGCGTTTAAAGATCAACCTCAGCCCTTGTTCTCCCGAAAATTCGAGTATGAGGATTTCTAGGCTCAAAAGGCCGTTGACGATTTTCATGGCCATTTTCTTGATGAGAGGGGGAGTAGCTGCGGCTCCTCTTGATTCTCGCGATG
>JBFMCE010000175.1:0-3223 GCA_040754655.1 Bdellovibrionota bacterium
GCTTGTTTCAGTACGGAAATGATCTGCTCTTCCGTGTGCCGCTTGCGTCCCATCGTGAGTCCTCCGCGGGTGGTTGTACCACGGCGGACTCAACTTTGCGACTGTCCGAATTACAGGGCGCAGGTCAATGGGGACGAGGTTTAGATTCATATCTCCACTGGATATACGAAACAGTAATTTTGCTTCGAGAGTTATTGACCGAAAACGGAAGTATTTATGTCCACGTCGGATTGCAGGTAAGTGATTATGTTCGAACAATAATGGATGAGGTTTTTGATCGGTCGCGATGGCGTAACACAATTACTTGGCAACGGATGTACGCGCATAATGACCCCAAAAGATACGGCGCCGTTTCCGAGACAATTTTGTTCTATACAAAGGGAGAAAAGTGGATTTGGCACCCTCAATTTAGTGAATACTCTGAGCAGTATTTGAAAATGTACAGCCAGCTTGATAAAGATGGACGGCGTTTTAAGGTTGAAAATACCTTGGGTCCTGGTAATCGGGGGGTTTTATATGACTGGAAGGGGCACAAGCGCTACTGGCGATACTCCAAAGAAAACATGCAGAAGTTGCACGACGCGGGGCTTCTTTACTATACAAGTTCTGGGTTTCCCAAAAAAAAGGTTTATCTTGATGAAATGCCAGGTAAGCCCGCACAGGATATTTGGACGGATATCAACGTAATCGCTGGTCAAGCGAAAGAGCTTACTGGTTATCCAACTCAAAAACCTGAAGCCCTTCTCGAACGTATTATTAAATCCTCTTCTAATGAAGGCGACCTTGTTCTTGATTGCTTCTGCGGTAGCGGAACCACAGCTGCCGTTGCGGAAAAGTTAGGTCGTAGATGGATTTCCTGCGATCTTGGTCGATTTGCCATCCATACCGCACGGAAGCGACTGCTGAGTATCGAAAAAATCAAGCCGTTCGTCGTTCAAAACCTCGGCAAATATGAGCGCCAAGTGTGGCAAGCAGCTGAGTTCGAGTCGTCAGACGATTTGCGCGTGAGAGAAGCTCGCTATCGCAAATTTATTCTGGATCTTTATCACGCTACGCCGGTATCCGGGTATGCTTGGATTCACGGTACGAGAAGCAGTCGGATGGTTCATGTCGGCGCAGTGGATGCACCAGTGACACTTTCTGATGTGAAAGCCATTGCCGCTGAAGTTTGGCGAGCAGTCGGTACTGGTAAGGGTGCACCGCAGACAGCAGGAGTTGATATTCTAGGTTGGGAGTTTGCTTTTGAGTTGAACGAGCTGGCGAAGCAGGTTGCGGCTGAAGCTCATGTTGATGTGACTTTTAAAAAGATTCCTCGGGAAGTATTAGAGAAAAAGGCGGTTGAGCAGGGGGATATCAAATTCTTTGAATTGGCTGCGCTGGGTGTGAGCGTAAAACAGAAGGGGCGAAGCGTAACCCTGAAGCTGACCGATTTTGTAATCCTGCCCGATGATGTACCGCAAGAAGCTCAAAAGGCTATCAAGCACTGGAGCCAGTGGATCGATTATTGGGCAGTGGATTGGGATTATAAGGATGACACATTCCACAATCAATGGCAGAGCTACCGGACACGCAAGGAACCAGATCTACAAAAAGAAGCAGAGTACACGTATGAAAAACCTGGGAAGTATACAATTGTTGTGAAGGTTATTGATATTCTCGGCAATGATACAACGAAGACGGTTCAGATCGAGATCAAATAATGGGTCGTCCAAGAAAAAAGAAGGACAATATAGAGCAGCAGGAACTTTACGATATAACTTCCCGCCTTCGGACGGCTCCATGTGTCCCTGCACTACGCGAGGCTGTAAAAGCCTGGCGTGCTGGTGGTTACAAGGGCACGACTGAAACCACCCGCTTGCTGCTTAATCACTGGTTTAGTACCGATCATCGCCTACGGAACGGACGTCCTTTCACTTATCATTATTCACAGCGTGAGGCTATCGAGTCCCTAATCTTTGCCTGGGAGTTCGAAAAAGTCCGGACCCGGAAAAGTCTCTTGGAACGTTACGCTCAAAGTCTCCAGGGTGTTCGCCTTCCACCGTATGATGAGTTTGCCCGATACTGCGTCAAAATGGCGACTGGAACGGGCAAAACGAAAGTAATGTCGCTGGCGGTCGTCTGGCAATTTATGAATGCGGTTCGAGAAGTAGAGGAAATTGCGCGTGATTATGCGAAGACGTTTCTGCTGATTGCTCCCAATGTGATTGTGTTTGAGCGGTTGAAGACTGATTTTGCGGGAGGACGTATTTTCCAGACTGATCCATTAATACCGAAGCCCCTGCAGATTTTTTGGGACTTTGACTGTGTGCTCAGAGGTGAGGGTGAGAAGGCCCATGCACCGGGAACACTTTTTCTGACTAACATCCAGCAGTTTTATGAGCGTGGTAATCGTAAAAACGAAGAAGAGCTTGATGTCATGACCGAGATGCTAGGTCCTAAGCCACCAACACAGAAATTAGAAATGGCTGATTTTGCCGAACGTATTGCGCTGCGAGAAGGGCATCTCATGGTCATTAACGACGAGGCCCACCATACTCATGATGAAGAGAATGAATGGAACAAAGTAATCCGAGGTTTGAATGCGAAAACCCCTCTGACCATGCAGCTTGATTTTACAGCTACACCCCGTTTTCAAAAAGGTGCGATCTTTCCTTGGACTATCTATGATTACCCGTTGAAGCAGGCGATTATTGATGGAATTGTCAAAAGACCGATGAAGGGCGTGGCAAAAATCCAAGAGGCTAAGTCGGATATTGCCAGTGTGCGCTATAAGGCATATCTAGCGGCAGGAGTTGAGCGTTGGCGAGAATACCAGCAGCAATTGGAACCGCTCAAAAAGAAACCGATCCTATTCATCATGCTTAATGACACGGATGAAGCAGATGATGTCGGCGATTGGCTTCGGACCAAGTATCCTTCCGAATTTGCGGGAGACAAGACCCTCATCATCCATACTGATAAAACCGGTGAGATTACCAAGAAGGATTTAGAAGCCGCCCGTGATGTGGCTCGGAAAGTGGATGAAGATCTCAATCCGGTGAATGCCATTGTAAGCGTCTTGATGCTCCGCGAGGGATGGGATGTTCAAAATGTAACGGTAGTTGTGGGACTGCGACCTTATACGGCTAAGGCGAACATTTTGCCGGAGCAGACGATTGGACGGGGGCTCCGTCTGATGTTTCGTGATATGCCGGTGGCCTACAAGGAGCGAGTCGATATTATA
>JBFMCE010000176.1:0-3196 GCA_040754655.1 Bdellovibrionota bacterium
GATCAATCAACTTGTCCGTCAGGGACGTCAAAAGAAGCTTTGGAAGACAAGTGCTCCAGCACTTGAGAATTGTCCGCAAAAACGTGGTGTTTGTGTACGTGTGTACACAACGACGCCGAAGAAGCCGAATTCTGCGCTCCGTAAGGTTTGCCGTGTTCGCTTGACGAATGGATATGAAGTGACTTCTTACATTCCTGGAATTGGGCACAACTTGCAAGAACACTCGATCGTATTGATTCGCGGGGGACGTGTGAAGGACTTGCCGGGCGTGCGATACCACACTGTCCGCGGAACTCTCGATACCCAGGGTGTTGCGAATCGTATGCAGAGCCGATCGAAGTATGGTGCAAAGCGCCCTACTAAGGCTTCTTGATTTTAGGATAAACTAAAGGAGTTTGATTTCATGGGACGTAAGAAAGTAATTGCTCGGAGAGAAATTCTTCCAGATCCAAAGTTCAATGATCTGGTTATCGCAAAGTTCATCAATTCATTGATGAAGCATGGAAAGAAAAGTGTAGCCGAGCGAATTTTCTATTCAACACTTGATATTCTTCAAAAGAAGACAAACGACGATGCCCTTAAGATTTTTAAGAAAGCGCTTGAAAACGTCAAACCGATTGTCGAAGTGAAATCACGACGTGTTGGTGGTGCAACCTATCAAGTTCCTATTGAGGTAAAACCCAACCGAAGACAATCATTGGCTTCTCGTTGGCTCATTGAATATGCTCAAGGACGCCCTGAGAAATCATTGGAAGAAAAGTTGGCGGCGGAGTGTCTTGATGCCCTAGCGAATCGTGGCGGCGCTATTAAGAAGCGCGAAGATGTGCACAAGATGGCCGAAGCCAATAAAGCTTTTGCCCACTATCGTTGGTAATTAACGCGCAGTATACAGGGTTGTTTCTTGTTGAGGTCGACCTCGTAAGGTAGGGGTAGATTAATGGCGGAGTATACTCTCGAAACGACTCGAAATATTGGCATCATGGCCCATATCGATGCCGGGAAGACAACAACCACTGAGCGTATCCTTTATTATACCGGTAAGACCCATAAGATTGGAGAAGTACACGAAGGTACTGCTACGATGGATTGGATGCCGCAGGAGCAGGAACGTGGCATTACGATTACATCTGCTGCTACGACCTGTTTCTGGAAAGATCATCGGATTAACATCATCGATACCCCTGGGCACGTCGACTTTACGATCGAAGTTGAGCGTAGTTTGCGGGTTCTTGACGGCGCAGTAGCTGTATTTTGCTCGGTGGGTGGTGTTGAACCTCAATCCGAAACGGTTTGGCGGCAGGCAAACAAATACAAGGTTCCACGAATAGCATTTATAAATAAAATGGATCGAATAGGTGCTGACTTTGTCGGCTGCGTCGGGCAAATGCGTGAAAAGCTTGGCGCCAATGCAGTGCCGTTTCAGTTGCCTTGGGGTTCAGAGTCCAGTTTCAAAGGCATAATCGACCTTATGAAAATGAAGGCAATAGCTTGGCAGAGCGAAGACTTGGGCGCAAACTTTGAATATCTCGAGATACCAGAAGAACACTTGGGGCAGGCGAGAGAAGCGCGAGAGAAACTAGTTGAAGCAGTCGCGGAACACGATGAAAAAATTCTCGAAAAATATCTCGGCGGTGAAGAGCTGAGTGAGGCTGAAATTTTAACCGCGGCACGCAAAGCCTGTATTTCAATGAACGTTACTCCAGTTCTTTGCGGGTCTTCTTTTAAGAATAAAGGAGTGCAGCCTCTTTTAGACGCTGTTGTCGGATTATTACCTTCGCCGCTTGATATTCAGGCGGTGGAAGGCCACGACGTTCGTAACCATGAAAAAATATTGAAAAGGAAACCGGATTTTAACGAGCCCTTTGCAGCACTTGCCTTCAAAATCATGACTGATCCTTTCGTTGGGCAACTTACTTATTTTCGAGTCTATTCTGGCAAGCTTGAAGCAGGCTCTTATATTTATAATTCGACGAAAGAGAAGAAGGAACGAATCGGCCGCTTGCTCCAGATGCATGCCAACAAGCGTGAGGAGGTAAAGGAAGTCCGCGCCGGTGATATAGCGGCGGCGGTTGGCCTGAAGTTTACGACAACGGGCGATACTCTTTGTGTTGAAAACAATCAAATTCTCCTAGAAAAAATGGACTTTCCAGAGCCAGTCATCAGTATCGCTATCGAACCTAAGACGCAGGCGGATCAAGAAAAACTCGGGCTTTCTTTGCAAAAATTGGCGGTCGAAGATCCTTCTTTCCGCGTGCGAACGGATGTTGAAACGTCGCAAACGATCATTTCAGGGATGGGAGAGCTCCACTTAGAAATCATCGTCGATCGGCTCCTAAGAGAGTTCAAGGTCGGGGCTAATGTCGGAAGTCCTCAGGTCGCGTATAAAGAAACCATCAGGGATTCGGTAAAAAGTGAAGGAAAGTTTATCCGGCAGTCTGGTGGAAAAGGTCAGTACGGACATTGCTGGATCGAGCTCGAACCTCTGGAGCGTGGCAAGGGATATGTTTTTGAGAATAAAGTGGTTGGCGGGACCATCCCTAAAGAATTTATCCCAGCCATTGACAAGGGCATTCAGGAGTCTATGACCAGCGGTGTTTTAGTGGGATATCCTGTGGTCGATGTTCGCGTTCGCTTGATCGATGGTTCATATCACGATGTCGATTCTTCAGAAATGGCCTTTAAAATTGCAGGAAGTATGGCTTTCAAAGACGGCTGTAAAAGGGCAGCTCCGGTTCTTTTAGAGCCGGTGATGTCTTGTGAGGTGGTTTGTCCTGAAAACTACATGGGTGATGTGATCGGTGATCTCAATAGCCGTAGGGGCAAGATTTTAAGCATGGCGCCTAGGGGCAATGTACAGGCGATTAAAGCCCTTGTCCCATTGGCAGAGATGTTCGGGTACTCAACCGAATTGCGTTCTATGAGTCAAGGAAGAGCTACTTACACGATGGAACCTTCTCATTATGAAGAGGTTCCTCCTAATGTCGCCGAAAAAATTATATCGAAATCTTTCGGATAATGCGGTAAAGGCGTTTCAAAGAAAAAATTCAAGGGCCCAATCAAGGAGATGTAAATGTCCAAAGAGAAATTTGATCGTAGTAAGCCACACTGCAACATAGGAACGATAGGTCACGTGGACCATGGGAAGACGACGCTGACGGCGGCGATCACGACGGTATTGGCGCGATCGGGATTGGCA
>JBFMCE010000177.1:0-3131 GCA_040754655.1 Bdellovibrionota bacterium
TGCCAATCCCGATCGCGCCAATACCGTCGTGATCGCCGCCGTCAGCGTCGTCTTCCCATGGTCCACGTGACCTATCGTTCCTATGTTGCAGTGTGGCTTACTACGATCAAATTTCTCTTTGGACATTCCTCATCCTCCTCAAAGTGGTGCTAATGATCGGGATCGAACCGATGACCTCACCCTTACCAAGGGTGTGCTCTGCCAACTGAGCTACATTAGCGCATAAACTGGAGCGGGAGACGGGGCTCGAACCCGCGACCCTCAGCTTGGAAGGCTGATGCTCTAGCCAACTGAGCTACTCCCGCAAACCTATGGCTATACTAAAAAAAATTCGTGTCTTTCCAGAAGACACATCACAAAAACGATTTACAAAGACCCGCTAAGCGTTTCGTGGTGGAGGGGGAAGGATTCGAACCTTCGAAGGCTGACGCCGACAGATTTACAGTCTGTTCCCTTTGGCCACTTGGGTACCCCTCCGACCAAAATACTATTAAGGCACCTCTATCGGGGCTTGTCGCTTTCGCTCGCTTCCTGCTAACGAAGTACATATCCAATGCACTCGCTCCTCGCTCATCTTTGCGCGTCAGACACAAAGATGGTGCTGGCGATGGGACTTGAACCCGCAACCTGCTGATTACAAATCAGCTGCTCTACCAATTGAGCTACACCAGCGCACCCTTTAGCTCTTTGCAAAAAATAAAATTCCAGCACACCCGACCATTGCACTTCCAAATTTCAAATGGATTTTGGATGAGCTGAAGACTGGCGAACTGGTTTTACGCTAAATTTGCACGGTGTACTATATTTTTTCAGAACCAAAAAGCAATAGAAATTATCTTGGGAAATCGGGGTTTACAAATTCACTGGCCGTGATGACCCAAAGTTCGTGATCTTTGGCATTCCTTTCAAAGTTTTTAACGTAACGCATGCCAACCTTACTAAGCACTTTCTTAGAGGCTAAATTCATTTTTTCCGTATGCGCATGAACTTCAGAAAAACCTAACGTAGAAAAGCCATCGGAAAGCAATGTACGCGAGATTTCGGTGGCATATCCTTTTCCCCAATGAGGCTTTTGAAACATAAATCCAAGATCATAAACAAGTTCACCGCAGAGCTTGAGCTGTTTGAACCCGCAAATCCCAATCGCCTGGTCGCCGTCTTTTTCGAAGACCAGCCCTGGTCCAAAGCCAAACTTGCTCCAATGGTCGAGAAACCAAGACAACGCGGCCTGGGATTGTTCTAGATTCAAAGGACCATCGCCGATTTTCGCCATGAGTTAGCTATCGCCGAAGCACTTATAGATGCTTTGGATGTCATTTGGCGTTGGAGCGCGGAAACGCAATCTCCTACTTGCGAGGAAATGAGCGGTCGTCACTTCGTAGCCCAAGCCATGGCCAATGCCGCCGCGACCGAAGCGTTGAGTGACTTGAGATCTCCCCTCCCTTTCATGCTCACAAGAAAGTCGCAATTCTCGCGAACAAGAGGGCGAATGCCTTTCTCTTCGTTGCCGATAATCAAGATAGAGGGGAAATCATTCTTCAGCTCTGACAAACTCTTCGGGGCGTGTTCAGAGAAACCAACGCTCCAAAGTCCAATCTCCTTGAGTTCTTTCAACGCGGAAACAAGGTTGGTTACACGTGCGATGCGCAGATACTCAAGGCCCCCTGATGCTACTCGATACACTGTATTATTGATCGCGGCAGCTCGGTCTTTTGGCAAAAGAATGCCAGGAATTCCCATAAAAGCAGCAGTTCTCAGGATGGCGCCGAGGTTCTGAGGGTCGGTAACGCCGTCTAGGGCCAATACGACAGGTCTCTGGCCTTGAGCCAAGGCGTCTCGCAACTCGTCGACCAGCGCCTCAAACTCAGCGTACTGGTATTCATTCAGGATCGCCAACAAAGGTTCTTCTGGATCAGGCCGCGGATTGGTCTCAAGGCGCACGCCGCACTTCTTCGCATACTCACAAATCTGAGCAATGCGAGGAGCAAGCTTTCCTGGCGGGACCAGGAGTTTCGCAATACGATCAGGATTGGTTTGGATACATTCCTCAATGCTTCTCAAGCCACTAAGAATGAGACGTGACGACATAACCTTCCTTAATCGTTCTTAAGAACTTTTGGGCCGCCTCTACCCGACTATCTGAGGCTGGAGCGGTAATCGGCCTTCCCACAACGAGATGAGTGGCCCCTGCGGCAAGGGCCTGATCCACCGTACCAATGCTCTTCTGATCGTTTGCGGCATCTGCGGACTCGCGTATTCCCGGAGTCACGAATAGAGGTCGGTGGACCTTCCATGAAAGCCTCTGAAGTTGCCCATCATGCAAGTCAGATACAGAGCAGACAATTCCTGGTAGTCCGGATTCGGCGGCCAATCTGGCGAGACTAATTGCAACAGCATTTCTCGGAGGAACCGCGTTTGGCCTAGCCCCCCACGCCTCGCATACGCTCTCGTAATCTTGTCCGCCAAAGCTTGTCAGCACCGTGACTCCAAGCAACTTGAGGTTTGAACCCAGAGTGGACTTCTGGGCAGCCTCGAGCATGGCTGGACCGCCAGAACAATGCACGGTCAACAGATCAGCACCGGTTTGCACCGCAGCCTTCACCGCACCCGCCACAGTATTGGGAATGTCATACAACTTGAGATCGAGGAAAACAGAAGCTCCCTGGTCTTTCAGATGCCGCACAAATGCAGGGCCCGACTGCGTGTAAAGCTCAAGACCGACTTTAAACCATCGTACTCCTGCAGCCGTAAGCTCATCCACAAGAGCACGAGCTTGTTCTTGTGAACTTTGATCAAGCGCTATGATGAGTTGTGCCATGTCTCTTTTCTGCATTTGCGATTCCGCTATCTTTAATAACTTCGAGCAAAGATCACTCGCGAAGACGACTTTTCGCCGCACTTGATGCACTTTCCTGTTTCCATGGCCGGGGTCAGCCGATCGCCGGCATCAATGGGTATGCACCGAATTGTGGCTTTCGTTTCGTTCTTGATGCCTGCCTCGCACTCCGCTTTCTCGCACCAATGTGAGTGCAAGAACCCGCCCGGCTCTTCAAGTTTCTTTTTGAAATCATCGTAAGTATCAACGACGAAAGAGTACTTCTTGTTCATCTCCCGGGCCCGCTCAAGAAGCT
>JBFMCE010000178.1:0-2886 GCA_040754655.1 Bdellovibrionota bacterium
GAACCGCTTCATCAGTTGTGGCGCGCCTGGAATCTTGAAGGAATTGCTGTTCTGCTGAGCTTAGGCTAGAGAGATCTTTGGCTTCAAATATTTCTTTAACTCGATCTAATCCATTTCGTGCAGTCTCCAAGGATCCATTCACTAAAGGATTTGGGTGAGGAGGCAAGCTTGGCAGACCATGAAGAATGTGAGCAATTGCAGTAAAAATGGAATAGAAAATATGTAACCTTCTAAACTCAGTATCTGCCAGTCCCTCGGGGTAAAGATCAGCTATTTTTGCAATCACCGCATCAAATTTTGCTTCCAATGCTGCACCATCATGTTCAAATGTGGTCTCGTAGAGATCATAAAACTTTTTGATCTGTTTTTTGGACTTAATGCCTTCAAGCATTGCAATAAGTAGGTCTGCAACGAGATTTACCTCTTGCATTCGCATTATATTCTTCGCGGTTAGAATCCCCTGTTTAATCCAGTAATCGTAATATTTATGCCCTAGATTATCCGCGAGGGTCTTAAATGGGCCGAAGTGATCGGCATTAATTTTTTCCTGCTCATTCAGGACAACGGCGTAAGAATTTAAACGACTAAAAATATCCAAGACCTCAGGATCCGGTAGATTTATTAGAAGATCGACGGATACCTCATAGGCCAATACTTGTGCCTGTACATCTTCAGGGAGTTGACTGAATCGAAGCCCACCGTACTCTGGATTTTGCCGCTTGCTTACCACAAAGCCATCTTTAATAAAGGATAAGATAGTACGTAATCGCTGCTGCCCGTCTACCACTTCTCTTATTGACGTTTTGGTTGAGACATTAATTTTCTGCCGAATGAAAACCTTTGGAATCGGTTTCCCTCGGAGAATTGTATCCATTAAGAAACTCTTTGCCTTGTCAGTCCATACCGGTCGCCGCTGAAAACGAGGATTGAGCTCCAGTTGTCCAGCTTTGTCCCATTCAACAAAATCGTTAATACTGTAGGTTCGGGAGTCGTAGCTTTTCATGAGTTGTGTTGTCCCTTGAAAAAGGTATTATTCATTTTCTTGCTTCTATCTTTCACTTATCGACCCTTTCCAACCCTCTGGCGCATTAAATCTTAAGGACACTGATCACGCTGCCGCTGAAATTTAAGGCCACTTTTATTTTGTTGGTTGTTGCTCATTTTTTTCGCTGGGTTTTAACTCTAATTGAAGTTGAAAAGAAAAATCATGAAATTGTGAAGGTGAGTGAAGGCGCAGGCGAAATGCCCCATGGTATTTTGTAGCGCCATTTATAAACATCATTGCAATATAGGCCATTTCGACAGCGCCGGGTGGGAGAGCAGGAAATGTAATCGGGAGCCGAAATTGCTGTACAAGATTGTCTGTCGAGTCAGCTGGATGAGCCTGAAACGATTCAAGAGGGTGAGCAACATTCCTGGTCGACGCAATCCAAGAGTGGCCAGGGATCTCATATTCCGGACGATATTCACAGGGAACCAATGAGCTATCTGCCTGGCAGAAGAGATAAACATGAGTTATACCTAGAATGGTTTCAATGGAGGCATTTTTTAACTGTAGAGGCACATTAAAATCGTTGCTATCGACGATTCCTATAACTAAAGGTGGCTCACCGCCGTCTCCGCTCCGCGGAATGTTTTCGTCTGTCACACGAATTAGGAATTGTTCAGCACCTCCCGGACGTAGTTGTTGTCTAGATTGTGTGATAGCCCATTGAAGCCTAGGCCCAAGTTCTTTTCGAAGCAAATCAATGCTCCCACTATAAACGATATGTTGACGATGCATAAGATCGAATGGGATGTCTTCTTTTTTTTGGGTGAGCAAAACAACAATTTTACCTAAAGCGTGAGCGTAGCCAACCTCATAAAAAACATTCGGATTTCGGCCCGTCATATCAGCGACAATCACATCGGCCTTACTAATTTGATTAAATATCCGGTCAAGCATTCCTTCAGTGAATATTTGTTCATCGAGACGTTCAGCATATGCCCCAGCATCATCTGCTGCACCCTTAATTCCAAATTTATAGATATCATCAAAATCGCTATCAAATGGCATAAGTACGAAGATAAAAGGCTTGGGTGAAGTTGAAATAGAACCAATACTCATTTTTGTTCCTTCAATCGAGCGACAAGAAAATTCATCAGCCGTCAGTATAGCGCAAAGAGGTAAAAATTTGCGCACAAAAAATGCGGATTCAGCGCTAAAAAATCGAGGTAAAACCGTGGCAAAATGGGACAGCGCAGATGGACGAAAAATTATCCCTCATGGTCAAAAAATTGTCCTCTGCGGCGGGGAATGCTGGAAAATAGCGGACTTGTGAAAAGCCGTGAGGCGTGAGGGGCAAGGCGTGAGGGGTGGAAGCGCAAATATGAATTCATTGAGGCGAAAGTGGATTAAGGGACAAGAAGCTGTTCCGGTGTTCTGTAGCTAAGCAGTGGCGGCAGCTTTTTAAAATGCTCATCGTAAGCCACAATGACACGACAGTTGGAAAGATACGCCGAGATGGCGTGCGGGACATCGGTTGAATCTTCCAGGGCGGCGAATTTTTTGATATGCGCCGTGCGTTCAGTTCTTGAGAGAAGCGGCAGCACACGCACCGGCAATGCCAGAATTTCGGTGAGCGCAGTTTTGCCGAAGGTGTTGCCGAGTTCTTCGGTCGGCGCCTGATCCAAAGCAAACAGAAAAACTTCATGCAGGGCATAAAATGAGGTCACCATGGAGCCTGGTTGCGCTTGCAGCTGATTGATGCAGCGGCGCGTCGCCTCATACCGCTGAGGCTCCACGGCCTGCGCCAGTGTGTAGGCCAGAAGGACGGACGTATCGAGGTAGTACAATCAGCGAACCCGGGATTTTGAACCGGTCTTTCGCTTTTTGGCCGAAATGGG
>JBFMCE010000179.1:0-2836 GCA_040754655.1 Bdellovibrionota bacterium
GAGACTGAATACTTCTTAGAAGCTAAATAGAAAAATTTTATAGTTCGGTCGTATTACTTATCAGGAGGATCCCGCCAATGGAGGTGCGGGGCGAGTAATTACGGCCTGATTGAAGGATGCGCTGAGTGCGCTTCCCTTTGAAAAAGGCAGCCTACGGGGAAACCCATAGGTCGCAAAGCCACAGAGCTAAAGATCTGAAACATGGAGTTTGGATCCAAGCTAGCTGGGTTGCCAAAGGAGTGGTCCTGGTGGCCTTTCCACAAAACCCCCCTCACACCAAGGGTGGTCTGCCCGTGGAAAGAAGAACAGAGATTAGCAACAGGGTAGCCACCATTTAAAAAGGTCATGTAGGACCTCGACGCAACAGCTCAAGGGGAATTGGAACCGCGTTAACCCGTCCCCCCACTGCGAGAGATCGCAAGGTTAACCGATTCGTTCTTCAATTCACAGAGAGGCCAGGACCATGAAGGTTCTGGCCTCTCTTCTTTTTGGATACGGCTGATGACATTTGGTGATATACGCCGCTTGAT
Source organism: Bdellovibrionota bacterium (assembly GCA_040754655.1). Classification (GTDB taxonomy): domain Bacteria; phylum Bdellovibrionota; class UBA1018; order UBA1018; family UBA923; genus JBFMCE01. The sequence goes on from JBFMCE010000179.1 coordinate 531, forward strand.
ATGCAAGACAGCCTGCCAACACCAAATAAAGAACGTTTAAGGATCACGGAGATATTTCACAGCATACAAGGCGAATCTACTCTAGCAGGAGAGCGCTTCAGCTTCGTACGCCTCACCGGATGCCCGTTGAGATGCACCTATTGTGATACCACGTATTCTTATACAGGTGGCAAGTGGATGACCCACGACGAAATCATCGCTGAAGTGGAGTCGCACGAAACAACGTGGGTGCTCATTACCGGAGGGGAGCCTCTTGCACAAAAAAATACGATAAATCTCGTCGAGAAACTCAAACAAAGAAAAAAGGAAGTTTCGATTGAAACCGATGGCGAAGAAGACGTGGCGCCTTACGCGGGTAAAGCAAAGTTGATCATGGATATCAAGACACCTTCAAGCGGCGAGAAAGCGGAACTCTGTTTCGCCAACATCCCACACCTCTTACCCACCGATGAAGTGAAGTTCGTCATTGGCGATCGAAGCGATTACGAATGGGCGAAAAAGGTTTGCGCCGAATACCGTCTCATTCAAAGGCTCACCGTACTTTTTTCGCCAGTACATGACGCTCTAAGCTTGCGGGACCTCGCTGAATGGATCGTGCGGGACAGGCTCAATGTGAGGCTACAAACTCAACTGCACAAACACATCTGGCCCGAAGCCACGAGAGGCTACTAAGCATCAAGCCCCGCTATCGGTCCTTTTTTCGGCTTCAAGATAGAGGCGAGCACTTCGAGATCCAGCAGAAGCATGTTCTTGCCGTCTTGAAGACGAGCTCCTCCTAAAACGCCGTGGGCCCCTTTTGCAAAAGTCGAGGACTCACGAACCAGCACGTATTCAGGTTGTCTTACTTCATCAAACTTCCAAAAAACGCTTCGTCTGTCTTTTACGATGGGAGTATTTTCTGAAGTTTGAGTGGAATCGCCCAAGAATCCAAACAACTCAGAAGCCACGAGACACTCGTCATTCGCAACCGCGTCTTCAAAAGATAGGACATCGGATGCGGGAATCGCCACCCATTGTGAGCCCGCGCGCATTGGAAGAACTGACATGCACACGTACCGGAGCGGAACCTTAACCGTAAAAATAGCTCCCTTTCCTGGATTGAAATCAACGAGAACTTCGCCTCCGAGTCGAATGGCAGTAGCTTCGACGGCATCGAGCCCAACACCTCTTCCGGAGACAGAGGAAACGGTTTCAACGGTTGAAAACCCAGGCGTGAAAAGAATGCGGCAAAGACTCTCTTTATCAATTTGTTCAAAAGTGGAATTTTCGGAGAGATAGCCTTTTTGGACCGCCTTTTGATGGACTTTCTTCAAGTCGATTCCCGCTCCGTCATCAGCCACCCTTAAATGCAGAAATCCGCCATGCGTAGTGAGGGAGATATGAACTGCGCCTTCCGGATTCTTGTATTGGTTTGTGCGAAGCTCGGGAGTCTCGATTCCATGAAAGACAGCGTTGCGCACCAGGTGCAAGGTCATATTGGAAAGCTCTTCCACCAACATACGATCGATGACAAGATCGGCTCCCGCAAAAGTGCATTGCACTTTCTTGCCAAGTTCGACTGCGGTTTTCTCTGCTAAAAACCTGGCCTTCTTCAGCATGGGTTCGACAGGCTCTACAAGAAGCGATTCCACCTGCTGCCTCAGCGAGTAAAGTTTGGTGAGCACCGGATTTGCGCTCTCCGATCGCGTGACCGACTCTTCTATCAGTTCAACTCGCTGGAGGATTTCATCAAGATCCCTGATTTGGACTGAAAGATTGTTCTGCGCTTGGCCTTGAGTCGACCTGGCCTGAAACTTCAGCGCGCTGGCGATTGCCACGGGATCGGCCAACTTTTCTTCAATCAAAATTTCGCCTAATCTTCGGTTTTGCAAAGTCAGAGCCCGATCCAAAGTAGCTCGGTCAATCACTCCCTGCTCGAGCAAGATATCGCCTAAATTTTTTGCTGTCATAGCGCGCCCCTAATCTCTTCCAATGATAACCGGGTTTTGCGCATTGACAAATAGAGGTTGAAAGTCTTAGATTTCGCTACCCAGATTCGATCTTTTTAGCGGGGTGACGTACCCAAATGGCTAAGGGAACAGTTTGCAAAACTGTGCTGTGCCGGTTCGAGTCCGGCCGTCACCTCCAAATTTCAAACCTCGTTGGGGAAACCTAACGGGGTTTTTTCGTTTTAATAATAGGATCTTCTCTTTTCGTAGTGGGTAAAACCTGGAAAGCCTTTAGGCACAAGCGTTTAGGAACCTAAGCCGATAGTTTCTAAAGCTTCTATAACCGAAGGCACGCCTCTGTACAAGCTTAGCAAGATT
>JBFMCE010000180.1:0-2834 GCA_040754655.1 Bdellovibrionota bacterium
TGATGCTTCCCAAACCACGCCTAAAAATAGGCTTGTAGGTTTTGAAACGCAGCAGGGAAATACAGCAAGAAGATCCAAATCGTCGTGAACCAGACCCCGCACACCACCGCACGGTGCAGCCATTTTGGTTTTTGAAGGGATCCATTCGAAACCTTAGCGGCATAGATCAACGCTGGGATCAAGGCTAACGCGGGCTCAATAAATACAGCGCAGAATGAGCCCAAGGCCCAAACCTTGAGGAAACGCATGTTGAGTTGGCTGCGTGATTCTCTCGCAAGAGAGGTGAGCGTGGGTTCTTTGAGAGCCAAAAGATTACCTAAAAGCAGATAGGGTGTGCAGACAAGAATCCGAAAGCAAATGGACCAGAACCAGTGTGCTGTCGTGTCAGTTACGGATGAGACCGCTAAAGTCTCTGGCGGCGAGGCAACCCACGCGGGGCTCGAGAGAAGCAGGCTTAAAGCGACCGAGATATAAGGCCATCCAGTTGAAAAAAGAGATCTCGAATTTCGAGAAACGGCAAACCAAACCAGGGCTGAACCCACGGGAATGACTCCGAAAGAAGAAGTGAGCAAGGCGGCTGTACTCAAGGCTGTGAACTTCATCCAGCCTGCCGCCTGTGAACGCGCGTTTGGACTAGCCATGACGTAACTCTGATACGCAAGCCCCATCCATATGAGAAACAAAAGAGCATTTGAAGCGTCAAACACCCCTCCTAATAAAAGCGGCGGGGTGGTGAGGCAAAGAACCGCCGTGACATCGCTTCCACGAGACCAACCGAGAAGCGCGATGAGGCGAAAGAGCAATAGACTTGATGCAATCGAACAGAGTAGCGCGGGAATCCGCACAACAAACCAGTGGTTCCCGAGAACTTCAATTCCTGCTCGTGTGATCCAAACAGGTAGAGGCCACTGGTCCGCGTAACGCCACCAGATTTCTGAAGACTGCATCCAAAGAGTGGCTTCCTGGTGGGTGATGGGCGAAGTGAGCGCTAAGATCGTACGCAGCACGACCCCGGCGGCGAAGAAAACTAGCGCGGCCTGTAATGCTCTGGTTGTTGCGAGTCTGCGTAAGTCAAATGGCCATCTCCACGAGCGTGTTGTGGCTGCGGTAGCCGTGGAGGTTGCCTGCGCCGATTGCATTTTGGTTTATCCTGCCTTTACAGGGACGGGTTGGTCGGGCGATTGTGGCGCGGGGGCATCGGGCTGAGGAATGTCGATGTGAGGCCACTTTGGTGGTTGAATTTCAGGTTCATGTTTGCGATTGGGTTCTTCAGGCCTTTCCAGGATTGCTGCTTTCATGAAGCTCTAGCACTGCAAAGCTGGTGCCACGCAAGAATATCTGCACAGAAGAGGATGGGACATGGATTTTCGAGAATTAAACCAAATTCGTAGGAGTCACCGCAGTTATCTGCCAGGACGCCCGGTGAGTCGCGAGCTCCTGGAAAAACTCTTGGGGGAGGCTTCGCTTGCTCCATCGTCATTCAATCAGCAAGGCTGGGAAATCATCGCGGTGACTTCTCAGGCCGAAAAAGAAAGGATGTACCGTGAAGGATGCCCGCAACCCCAGGTCTTGAGCTCTGGCGCGATGTTGATCGTATGCGGCAACCTCGAGCAATACAAGAACTTGCCAGGGATCGTGCAAAATACAGCGACTATGGATGAGAACACTCGAAAAGGAATCGTGCAAGATGCAGCTCAAACTTATGCCAACAATCCTGCGTTGGCGCGCGACGAGGCCATACGTTCGGCGACGTTGTTTGCGATGGCATTTATGTATGCCGCGACAAACGCGGGCTTGGGCTGCGGGCCTATGATTGGTTTTGATTCTGAAAAAATTTGTAAGGCCTTTGAAATCAAGCCTCCCATCTTTCCTGTGATGATGATCAGCCTTGGGGAAGTGAAGGATCCTCCGTTTGCCCGCGGATATCGCAGGCCCGTTGGTGCATTTACGCGGTTTATTTAAAAAACTGATTCAGCATGCTTCCAAAATAAACATGCAAAAATGTCAAAGGCAGAGTTCCTAAAGCAGTAGCCAGCACATAGTCGCGCGTCTTGAGCCTACTGATGCCAGAGGCGTAGTTTGTCGCATTGAAGGGCAGCATTGGGATCAATCTCATGATGAGAAGCATCTTGAGCCCGCCTTTTTCAATGCGTTTATTGAGACCCTCGAGCTTGTGTCCCCAAAGTTCCTCAATTCCTTTGCGCCCCAGGGTGCGAGCAAGGCTAAAGGCCATGAAGGCGCCAAAGTTTACGCCAAGATACATCATCAGAAATGCGGTCGTGCTGCCGTAGATGGATCCGGCGGCGATCTGAAAAGGCAGGTTGGGTAACCCAAAGGTGACAAGGCAAATATAGACGAGGATGTAGAAGGCAATTCCCTTGTAACCAGTTGCAACGAGGTTTGACTTGAGTTGCTCGAAGGCGCCTGAGGAAAGATATTGTTTTGCCCCGCCAAAATGCCAAGCCATTCCAACCCCGACAATGAGTGCGATTAAGAGCACAAGACGCCAATGATTTTTGAGAAAGTTTGGCCTCATCACGGGCAAGTGTATAAAGGTTTTTGATTGACCCATAGCGTTAAATGCTGTAGCCAAGGCTATAAAATGAAAAGAAAATTTTCTGCGATATTATTTTTGCTCGCTTTTTGTTTGAGTTCCGCTGAGTCGTCACGAGCCACCCCTCATTGCAGTGGTCTTCTTGATCAGCGCAAGCTGCAGGGACTCTTGGGCGAGTTCGATCACATTGTCTCTCAAAAAGAGTTAGACTCTGGGATCAAGTTCCGGCTCTTTCGAGGCTGGTCGCCGGCAATCAGATTCTTGGAAGAAAACTTTGCTT
>JBFMCE010000181.1:0-2829 GCA_040754655.1 Bdellovibrionota bacterium
TCAATAACTTATGAGACGGATTTTAGGAAATCACGGGGTTAAGAGATTGTTAAATATGGGGCGGTCCGCAGACCTAATCGTAGAAGCAAGGTGAAGCCGAGTGCGCTCTATGACCGCATTGTCTTTAGAGTGCGAGCCAAAGCAGAAGAAAAAGACCATGCAAAAACTAAGGATTGTCCATGAGCTCGCGTAATTTTGGCGAGATCGGCTCTCTTGCAATTGGAGAAACATCACTCGATCCTCGATTACCTACTGGAAGCACGGATCTTCCCGTAATGGCCTCTCTCAGGCCAGCAAGCCTTGAATGGGCCAACCGAGTTGCAAAAATTCTTCTTCGCTGCCCTCTGATTTCCTTACGGTTGTCTGTTCGAATCGCCAGGTCTAACATCTCTTGATGGACTCGCATATGAGTCCAAAATTTTATTTGGCCGATAATGTGAGCTTCTTCAAGAGCGGCCCAAGCATGGTCAACCTTTCCGATTTTTTCAAACTCATATGCTTCAAAGATTCGTCGTAAGACATGAATCTTTAATCGCTGAGTCTCTGTTAAAGACACGTTGAATTGGCCATCTGAGAACGAGAAGTATCTCGAAATTTTCTTTCTTATCTGAGGCGAATTTAATCTTTCCGGAAGCAGCAGGTTCTCTACTGCCATGGTTCCGCCAGATTTCCGTCGAATACGTACATCAGCTACTGCATCGTAAACCAAGAGCAAGCGATCAATAAACTCTGATCTCAAAGAATCAGAAGAGCCAAAATTTTTCGTCAAAGACAAACCAGATAGCTCGCGGGGATCAGCGGCTCCTATAGCTTTCAGCATCTCGGCGCTGTAAAAATAAGAACTGAGATTTTCAATTTGAAGTAGCACTTGTGTTTTGTCAAAGGAGCGCTTACGCAAGTAATCGACTGTTAACAAGCTGTCGCATTCATGTATAGCTTTGAGCTTAGCTCTTGAAATCGCCAAGCCGATACTTGGTTTTAGCAGTGAAAATAAAATAGACATCAATATAACTACTTTAGTCATAGTACCGTGAGCTTACTTCTACCACAAATTACTCGCACTCACGGGATTTGATAGACTAACCGTAACGTCTTTGAAGCTCTAGAAAACTAGTTGCTGTCCCCCAATGTCCCCCAGAAACTGATTCAATTTTTATTTTTAATGATTTTGAATAGATACAAAAGAATGGTGGGAACAACAGGTGTTGAGAACCACTCGATCGTAAATCGTTGAAAAAACAGAAACTCATATAAAACCAAGAGCTTGCTCGTCACGCGTTTTTGACACGAAATGACAAGTACTGACTCGATTTAGCCTGTCCTGTCCCGACCGCGTCCCGCACTTTCTCGTGCGGCAAACGCAGCGGCAATTCGTCCATTCCAACTTTTTCAAAGGGCACTTTAACCAACGACAGAAGTATTGCACCAATTGAACTCAAAGATCTGAATGACTGGGATTCGATAAGAGTTGATTGGTTTTTGACGTGGTAAAAAGTGGCCCAAATTGTCAAGAACGCTTGCACTTACCTCGAGCACAACCTTTTGTGCGACATTGACCTACGAAATAGGAGTAGCAGCCGCGCTTCGTCTTGAACTTTTCCCATGTCCAGAGCTTGTATTTCCCCTGGCCCTTTTCTTCATTGTAAAAGCCACCGGAGCCATTCAAGCACACCGTCGGCATGTCTTTGGTCAGCTTCTTCCATGCCCAGACAACCTCTTTGCAGTAGGCCAGGTCATGGCCCCGCCGATCGGCGTAAATTTGAAGCTCGCCATTGATGCGAACATAAAATTCCGGCGCGCAGCTGGTGCCAGGGCGTCCTCTATCGTCATCCATGGGCCATGAACGATAGATCGCTTCGACCTGGAATGAGGCGAAACACTGCCAATACATAGGAGCCAAAGACTTATTCGGGTCATAGGGCGTTGTTTCGACCTCAGAGTTGTCGAATGCCAAATCATCTTCCGTCACAATCCCGTAACTGTCAGTCAATAAGCCGTAGGGGTATTTTGGAAATTCAGCCGCCTGAATATCAACCAATAAAATGAACGCAGCCAATACCGCATGCCACATAGAGGTCATTTTTTTCCCTTCAGCATGCGCAAGTACCGATCGAATCGTGGCATCAGTCGTTTCTCGTCTGGTGAGACTCCTTTATATTTCGCCACTGCGTCTCTCCAAGAAGCGGGCTTTTTAGTCGTCGCTTCAAATAATTGCTTTTTCCTGAAGAGCCACCGTACTCCTGCGCAGATATTCAGATTCGGATTCAGCATATCATCCTCATCCAAGTTGATGAGATGATTTGACAGTTCTTTGCTATCCCTCAAAAGCGGGATCGTGCCATTTAGCACCTGGGTGAGACCACGGGCTGATTTCATTCCACGTAAACCGTTCCACTTATCTACGATGAAGCTGGATTCAGAGGCGATCAAAGCCTTTACTACATCGGGATCGAGTGGATCTTTGGGCTTCAAGACTTCATTCCAGTACCTAGTCCAACCGCGAATCATCGCGTCATACTTATTGCCAAGAGACCCAAATCCCAAATTACTCGCCGCTGGCGGCCCTTTGAGCCTTGAAAAATGTCGATCCGCTATCTCGTGGATATCGTCCGCATAGAGATGATCTTTGTGGCTCGGGTTCGTGCGACAAAAGCCTCCCACGTTCTGAATGTAAGGCTTTCCTCTGTTTGAAACTTTATGTTTTGGATGAGCTCTGACCCAGTGCTTGCCCAAAGGACATGGACGCCAAGGATGCACTTGTGCACGCGGAACTTTTGATTGTCGCACAGGTTTTTTTAGCAGTTTTTTGCTTTTCTTTGCTTTCTTAGC
>JBFMCE010000182.1:0-2776 GCA_040754655.1 Bdellovibrionota bacterium
AGCGCATACAAGAGCACTTCGGTAGCGGGCGGGTGTTGACTAAAAAAGAAAAAACCTAAACTTAAAACCAATGAAAGAACAAACCACGGATTCAAAAGATCCTTTAACGCAAAGAAAGCGGTGGACCGCCACTTGTGCGACGACCCATTTTGCGCTGTCATAGCTGCGCCCCCCTCTCGCGCTGTTACCGCCGAAGCCCCTTCTGGCCCTGCCGCTCCTTCTCGTAGCCCGGCCTCCAAAAAAGCCCCCCTTCCTAACCCTTTCCCCTTGTTCACTTTGTTCGCCCAATGAGACAGGTACTCTCTGTAATCTTCTTCAAAACCCTCACGCGAATTCCAAACAAGCAACGCACCCGCCACCGCCAAGATCAATTTGAAAACTACGAGACCCGCAAGAATCCATATCCCCGACTCTGCCGAAATTTTCAAAAAACCAGCGGCCTCTATCCAAATCCTTTCAATCCCTTCAAACAAAACCCCGCCGAAAATAATCCAATAAACAAGAATGGGCTGCGCGAAAGCCCAAAGTGAAAGCAAAATCCAGCCCACCGCCACACCCAGGCAATTGCGTCCAAACAGCGCGATACCCATGGTATACAGCAATCCTTGAACGCTGATGGCCAGCATGGGAAACAAGCGTTTCCCGGCAAATGAAAATGATTTCAACAAAGCTGCGAGAGCCGCGATGCTCGAACAAACATGAACGGCCTCCTTCCTGCCATGAACCTGCCTTGCCGCAAGAGTCAGAATCAAGCCTTGATTCAACGAAAGGAAATGCCCGCCGAATGGGATGTGAAGAGCGTGAACAATGCTTCCCAGGCCAATCTCAGCGACCGATTGCAGAGTCGCGTATTTGCCTACTACGCCCGAGGGTGTTTTCAATTTATTTCGTGCCTCAACGGATTCGCTACGGAGACAAATCTTGGAACTCACCGCCTTCAATCCATATCGGCATCGCCGCCACGCACCCATTGGCCCGTCAGCGAACAGCGCAAGTAGGCTTTGATATAGCCTTCCAAATCACCATCCAATACTTTTTCGGCCTGGCTCGAAGTAAAGCCTGTTCGATGGTCTTTGACCATTTTATAGGGATGCAAAACGTAGGATCTGATTTGGCTGCCCCAAGCGATGTCTTTCTTTGAATTCTCGATCTCGGCCATTTTTTTGCGCTCTTCCTCGAGGTGGCGCTCATAGATGCGCGACTTCAAGATCTTCATGGCCATCGCCTTATTCTTGATCTGTGAACGCTCATTCTGGCATTGAACGACGATGCCTGTAGGCAAGTGAGTGAGCCGCACGGCGGAGTCGGTGGTGTTTACGCCTTGACCGCCTTTCCCGCCCGCACGGTAGGTGTCTACCCGCAAATCAGATTCTTTGACTTCGATTTCAATATCGTCATCGACTTCTGGATATACGAACACTGAAGCAAAAGAAGTGTGCCGTCTGGCGTTGGAATCAAACGGTGAAATCCGCACGAGCCTATGAATTCCGATCTCCGCCTTAAGGAATCCAAACGCATTCGGGCCGCTGACGATGAAAGTGCCGTTCTTGATGCCGGCCTGCTCGCCCTCGAGCACATCGACCACTTCAACTTTGTATCCCGCCTGCTGCGCATAACGAGTGTACATGCGAAAGAGCATCTGGGCCCAATCTTGCGACTCTGTGCCCCCTGCTCCGGCATTGATCGCCACGATTGCATTCATCTGATCGGCTTCATCTGAAAGCATTTTTTGCAGCTCAAGGTCGTCGACATGAGACTGAAGCAAAGGAAGGCCGGTTGAAACCTCGCCTAGGGAACCTTCGTCGCCAGCTTCTTCAGACAATTCAAACAGCGTCCGAAGGTCTTCGTACTCACGAAAGTTTTTTTCAAATTGTTTGATATCGTTCTCAAGCCTAGCCTTCTCTTTCAAGATGGCTTGGGCCTTGCGATTGTCATTCCAAAAATCGCCTTGAGTGGAGATCTGCTCGATTTCTTTCAAACGCGCGGTCTTTTGAGGCAGGTCAAAGAGAACCTCGTAGGAACTCTAACTTGTCGCCAATGCCCTTGAGGCCTTCTCGAATTTCCGAAACACTTAAATTTTGGCTCATGCGCGCTTGTTTACCTTGGAGCGCTCAATGAGTCCAGTACTTTGCCTCTTCGAAGTTCCCTTGCCAGGCTTCGCCACAAAGCCCGCAAGCATTAAAAGCTTGGTTTCTTCTCGAGCCATCGCTCTCGCTTGCCGGGTTGATCGCTCGTGATCATAGCCCAGAAGATGTAGAAGACCGTGAGCCAACAAGACCGCGACCTCAAATCGCAGGGAATGGCCCTGCTCTTTTGCCTGCTTCTTGGCAACGGCGGTGCAAAGGACAAGATCCCCCAGGAATCGGACGCCTTTGATGGGAAGCTTTGGTTGCTCAAAGCTCAAAACGTCGGTAGCTCCGTTTTTTTTGCGGTGCTTCTTATTCAAGAAAGCCATTCTTGCCTGCGTCACACAATAAATTGAGAGCACGGCTACGCTTGATTTTGGAAGCCACCCCCCGAGACGCAGGGCACCAACCAGCTTTTGGGCGTCTCTTCCCAGCGGCAATGAACCCGGAGCCTTGGAAACTTCGATCAAATCCTTCTTATTCATCACGTATTTTCGGAAGCAAAATACTAGCAACTCCCGGTCGAACCGCAAGCAAAAGATCTCACCCTAAATAGGATTGATTGCTTGTTTGCCCACCTGGATGGACTCAAAATATTGAGAGCGCGTTGCAAAACCAAACCCTACTTCGGCCGCCTGCGGAGGTCGCCT
>JBFMCE010000183.1:0-2732 GCA_040754655.1 Bdellovibrionota bacterium
ATTTCTCTCATAGGAAAATCAGGATATTGTGCCAGAAGCTTTCGGTAATAGGCAGAAGAATCATCTTTCATCAACGTCAAGACTCTCGCCGTAGCTAATAATGATTCGGCTTTAAGGGGACCAGCTATTTCAGCGCTTGCTTCATACTGTCGTCGTGCTTCTAGCAAATTGCCTTTTTTTTCCTCAATATTCCCTAACTTAAAAAGTATCAATTGGAATAAGTAAAGTTCCTCGCTTCCAGCCAAGTTTCGTTCCGCTGAGCGTAATTGTGCGGCTGCTTTGGTAGGGTCGTCACCATCGTCAAGTAAGAGTATCCCCTCTCGTAATTCTTCTACTCCGCTGACCGGTTGGTTTCTCAAATATGCTATTACAACCACGGCGCACACAATCAAACCGATTCCTATTCCCAATCTCCATCTGTTGGAGCCCTGGGCGAGTACCCGCTGAAACTGGACCCATGGCTGCACTTCAAGTTCAGCAAAATGTGAAAAGACATTAGGGGATTTGTTCTTTTCGCGCCTCATATCGACAGAAACCCACTTACATCTTGTACTTAAAATCTTCTGGGGACATCTTCTCTAAAATGTCTGCCCACTTGTCCCGCGATACGTTGGAAAGATTTTGCTCCTGTGCCGTTTCTGTTTGTTGTAGCACGCTTGAAGCCTCTAGAACCTTCTTTGCAACAAAGATCGGGCTCTTTGTTCGTAACGCTAAAGAAATTGCATCGCTCGGGCGCGAATCAATAACAATCTTTCTTCCGCCAGCTTGCAAGCAAATCTCCGCGTAATAAGTGTTATCCCGTAGGTCTGTCACTTCAACGGATTCCACCACTCCTCCCAGATCAACAATCATATTACGCAGCAGATCATGCGTCATCGGCCGTGCCATCTTGATTCCCTCTAATTCAGTTGCCATGGCGGTGGCCTCCATGAGGCCAATCCAGATCGGAAGATTCAACTTGTTTTCGGTGTCTCTGAGGATCACGATAGGCGTCTTGGTCACTGGATCCAACGTGAGTCCCCCAACCCGCATTTCGATAAAATCCTCTTGGTCCATAACTCCCCCTTGGGCAGATTCAGGAGGGCTGCCTCCCCTCCAGTCCGCCGAGATTGTCTCGCTTCGTCTTACGTCGTCACTAATTTATCAATCACTCGATAGAGTTGATTGAGGTTTCTGCATTCTTCAACCAAATCACAATGAGGGGCATATCGGTCCATTTCACTATCCCCAAACCCCCATGTCAGACGGCTCTCTGGATTAAGCCAGAATACTTGCTTTGCTCGTTGCTGTATGTCGCGCAATACCCACTCATGGGGCAAGTTGTAATTATTCCGCGCATCGCCCAAAACAATCACCGTCGTACGCTTGTTCACGATGGACAGGTAATCACGATGAAAGGTACGGAACGCACGCCCGAAATCAGAGTGGGCATAGATGTTAATGATATTGCCGCGCAGAGACAAATCGATGGCAGCATGGATTTCGTTGTCTTCAAAAAGCCGAGTGACTTCGCCAAGGTCCGCCACAAAAATAAAACTGCGCACTCGTGCATAGAGGTCCTGCACGGAATAGACAAACTGCAACATGAACCGCGAGACATTGCGCACGGAATCTGACACATCACAAAGGATCACGACTTGTGGTTTTTCTTTTTTCTTTTTATCGAGCGCGATATGGAACGGCACTCCTCCATACTGAAGGTTTTTTCGTAACGTCTTTTGCAGGTCGAAACGGCCACGTTTGGCTCGTTTCCGACGAATTGCAATAACATGCTTGAGGCGCTGGGCTAATTTTCCCACCGCCTCTTTCATCTTGCGAATTTCGTCTTCCGTAAGATAGTAGAAACTCTTGTCCGCCAAACTGCGCATCTTTTGGCTCTCACGCAATTGCGCATCCTGTTTCTCCAACTCCGCCCGCACATAGCTACGGACCATGTGGGCTAAGTCTTGTAGTCGCTGGTCGATGTAGGCTGAGATTTGCTCAATCTGTTGCGGGCTTAGCCCCGCGTTCTGCAAAGCGTCTTTTAAGGCAGCAAGTTCACGAGTCAGCTGCCCAAACCCTAGCATTTGAGCAAGGGCATTGGCAAATTGTCCCTCTTGAAAGGACCGTTGGATATCTTGGAGATTAGCCCGCTGCGCAGCTTCACGCAGCATTTTTTCGAGCTGACCGGTATTATTGGTAAGTAGCGAACGCGCGAGATCTGACAGGTCCGCTCCCATATTTTTAAGGGCTTCCTCAAGCTGTTCCAGGAAGCGTTGGAACTCCTCAGGCGACATATCCATTGCCTGCATTGTGGCATTCCCCGCCGCTTTAATCACTTCCCCAAGCCCGGTGAAATAAAGGTCGAAGAGTTCATCATAAACAGGAATGTCGACAACTCGCTTCACTAATGTAGCTCGAAGTGCATCCTTGAATGTCTGCCGGTCTCCAATGCCAACCAATCCCAGAGCAGCGAAAGTGTCCATATTTTCCGCCGCCGACACTTTCAGGCCGTTTTCTCGCAACAGGTGGGTGAACTCAATGATCTTATCGTCCATGAGAGATCCTCAGCGAGTACTCAATGTAACAAATCCTTATCTCCTTGCGCAGTTGGGGTTTTCGCCTTGGCTTTCTGTTTATGCAGAAAATCTTTGAGTTCTGCCTCTGCCTTGCGTACGTCCCCCTCGTACTTCAGGATTGTATTCAAGGTTTCATTAACTACAGACTCTTCTAATCGGTGGACATTGAGAAGA
>JBFMCE010000184.1:0-2526 GCA_040754655.1 Bdellovibrionota bacterium
GACGGTGGAGTGGTTGAGCAAGAATTTGCATCAGTATAAAACTGAAATTTACAATGTGTAGAAACCCATAAAATCCATGTCAGACTTTTCTTCAAACATTTTCTCTGCTCTTGAACGCGCGATTGGTTCGAACGCCAGCTTGCATGAACCCTGTTTTGCAGGAAACGAGTGGGCTTACGTCAAAGAATGCCTTGATACCGGTTGGGTTTCCTCGGTCGGAAAGTTTGTGGATCGTTTTGAGCACGATTTGGCTCAGTACACCGGAGCTGGCTACGCGGTAGCGACCGTGAATGGCACAGCTGCTCTGCACATGTGTTTGAAGCTTCTTGAGGTCGGGCAAGAAGACGAAGTCTTGATCCCTACCATGAGTTTTGCGGCCACCGCCAATGCCGTGGCTTATTGCGGCGCCATCCCGCATTTCGTTGATACCGATGAGAAAACCTTGGGAATGGATGCGCTTAAACTCAAGGCGCATTTGGCTGAGGTCGGCGAGCGCCAAGGTTTGAAGTGCATCAATAGGCTCACGGGTAGGCCAATAAAAGCCATTGTGCCCATGCACGCGTTTGGGCATCCGGTCGATTTAGACCCACTGCTTGAGCTTTCACGAGAGTTTTCAATCCCGCTCGTTGAAGATGCCGCAGAGTCGTTGGGTTCTTATTACAAAGGCAAACATACGGGAACATTTGGCCTGGCGTCGGCTTTGAGTTTCAATGGCAACAAAGTGGTTACCACTGGCGGCGGCGGAGCCATACTCACTCACGACAAAAAACTCGCGCAGAGAGCCAAACATTTGACTACCACCGCGAAGGTCGCCCATCCGTGGAAATACGATCACGATGAAGTGGGTTATAACTATAGATTGCCAAACATCAATGCGGCGTTAGGATGCGCCCAACTCGAACAGTTGCCGGTATTCCTGGAACGCAAACGGGCGCTTGCTGAGAAATACGGGAAGGCCTTTGAACAAATAAGAGGCGTTCGCCTTTTTAAGGAACCTGCTTACGCCCGAAGCAATTACTGGCTCAATCTTTTGATTCTCGACGCTGACAGGGCGGGCGAGCGGGATAAGATCTTAGAATTGACTAATAGCCATGGCATTATGACGCGCCCTGTTTGGACTTTATTGCACCGCCTTCCTCATTTTCAAAGTTGCCCACGAATGGATCTTAGTAGTGCCGAGAGCCTTGAGAAACGGGCGATAAACATTCCTAGCAGCGCAAAACTCTAAGCCGCCTTTTCATCCCGTCTCGCGCAGCTTTTCGGCAGGAACACCTCTAGGAAATTTTATTAGACAACAGTTTTTGTCGGGATACTTTTTGCCCCTATTTGGCAAGAGTGCGCGCTTGTGTTGAAGCCAGACTCATGACAATAATAGAACCTTGTAGTTTCAGTACTTTTTGGTCAAGTTAAGAAGGGTTTCATAAAATGAAAGCTTTATTACTGACTGTCCCTTTAGACATTGGCGTTCCTCGCGATGTTTCCGACAGTCCAATTATTCCCAAGATCGCCATCGTTTCCCTCATCAAGTGGATGGAAAGGCATGGTTATACCAAAGACCAATGCGATTTTCTTGACGTGGATATGCTTCAATCCACCGATGAAGAGATCAAAGAGTTCGTACGCGATTGCCAGCCCACGGTAGTGGGATTGAGCGCGACTGTCTCTACGACGTACATGCAGGTCAAACGCCTGGCCAGCCTCGTGCGAGAAGTCTGCCCCAATGCATGGGTGATCATGGGCGGCGGGCTTGCCGTGTCGGCGAATGTCGTCTTACGAAAAACTGAAGTGGATATCTGCGTGCAAAGCGACGGAGAGAATCCTTGGGTTCAGTTCTTGGATTATACGAAGAAGTTTGGCCGTGAATGGAACTACGATGAGCTCAAGAAGATCAAGGGGCTCACATTTCTTGATCCGACGGGTGAACTTTTCTTCAACGACTATCCTAACAAGATCCCATCGTCTGAGAATCCTTATCCAGATTATGACATTTTATACATGGGACTCCGGACGAAGCCTGAGCACTTCAAAAATTATTTTCGCGAAGGCACCAAGTGTTCTTGGTTTATGAGCGATCCCAGGACTTTCGAACCCGCGAGAAAACCCAAGATGGCGTCTCTTTGGACGACGAAAGGCTGTGTTGCGCGTTGCACTTTCTGCCAACGTTCAACCAAGGGATACACAACCAATGCGGTCACGACGTTGGATGCGCAATTACAGTTGCTCAAAGAAAAGTACGATGTGGGTTTCATCCAGATCATCGACGAGAACTTTGGCTCTGACAAAGAGCATGCGTATGAAGTGGCGCGCACGATGCACAAACACAACATGCTCTGGATCGCAGGAGGCGTCAGGTGCGTGTCCGTCGGTTACGATGATGCGAAGTTTTATCAAGATCACGGTTGTTCGGCGTTGAAGTTCGGCGTTGAATCCGGAAGCCAGAAGATCCTTGATCTGATGGAAAAACGATTCACCGTTGAACAGGTTCGCACGGCAGTGAAACACTGCATTTCCCTTGGAATCTATTCA
>JBFMCE010000185.1:0-2494 GCA_040754655.1 Bdellovibrionota bacterium
TGAGCGATGGAGCCTTTACCTTGCTCATAAGCGTTGACGACGCGCTGTCGGAGATCTAAAGAGTATGGTTGCATGGTCTTAGTTTAATCGTCCTCAGTAGTCGCACTCAACTGCAATCCGCTATAAAAAGTAGAAGGGTGATCTATGGAACCAACATGCTTTTCGTGCGATACCCCATTAGAAAATGAGGGATTCTTTTGTTTGAATTGCCTTGAACAGGTGAGATGTAAATCCTGTGAGAAGTTGTTAAGACCCAATGCGCGAGGCTGTATCTATTGTGGTACTCGCTTGGGCGAAACAGGCGATGGTATCTCTAGGTCTGACAATGGACAGCTTCAGAGACGAAATACCATAAAACTTGAAGAAACCCGAACGAGCCGCTCTTTGGAAGCTCATTTTACTGACACAGCCGTTGAGAGCATGAGCAATGCTCTTAGTGCATTTATCGTTGGGAGCATTAACGAGCGAATACCTAAAGCACATAGACGATCTCTACCGCCAGCGGGTACGGAAATAAGGGACGAATCAATTTTTGATGCAGATATCCACGATCATCCTGATATCCCGCCAACTGAGGAATCAGACCATGCGCGGATTCTCAAAATATTCCGAAAGAACGGCGAGCGATTAGAGCTTGAAGACCCTCGTGTTAAGGAGAAGAGCAACCTTGATAAAGCTAAACGCATTACTCACCTCTTCTTGTATGCGCATGATTTGGAAGGAAGGCCCAGAGTTCCACGATCTGAACTTACTGACGTCCTTAATGCTGCTTCGGTTAATGATGGCAACACTCGACATTGGATAAAAAAAGCTGTCTCTAAAACCCTGGTACAGGAGGGAGATACAATTGGGCTTAATGCTGCGGGTCGAGACGAAGCTCGTAAGTTCCTAATTGAGATTTTCGATCCTAGCGTTTCAAGAACTTCAGGCGGTGAAAGAACTCACCGTAAGACGGGTACCAAATCCTCTAAATCTGATGGCAAGGAGCTTAGTAAAGCAACCAAAGGTTCCAGTTCAAGGCTTTCAGGAAAATCACCTAAGGTGGAAGTTTGGGTGAAGAAGTGGAAGGAGTCTGATGTTGCGAAAAATGTTAATGGTTATGAAGTCATCAAGGATAGGTCTGTTTTGGATAGGGGCATCTTTGGACTTTGGGCAATACGCAAAGCTGTAGGGGACGAAGAGAAGCTAGTTTCGCGACTACATTTGTCTAAGTTTATTTTCGAAGCTTTCGAATTGAAGGTAGATGAGCGTGGTTTGGAGCGTGTCCTTAAGACAGAAGCGAAGGGTAAAGTACTTCATGTCGAAGGGACAAAATTTCAGATCCAGCCCGATGGCATGAAATACGCAGAGGAAATGACTCAAATCAAAAAAGGCGGAGGAGCTAGTTCAGCCGGTAAAGGTACAGCAAAGCCATAGGAAATAGCTTTAAGCACACATGAATCTGAAACAATTCAAGGTATCAGCAAACTTGATCAATCGCTCAGAGATTGAAAAGGTGGCTTTGCTCGCTTTTTATTACATGGCAACTCGGAATGTTGAGGAATTTTCTCTAATAGATGTTCAAGGCTGGTTTAGTTCTCTTGGGTTTAGGGACCCGAATCTTTCAAGACTCCGCCAGAATTTAATAAAATCACGGAACTTCAATAAAGGTCAAAAAGATGGCCATTATCGGTTGAGTGCAAAAACAGTTTCGATATTTGAAGAAGAATATCTTTCTTTGAAAGAGGAACACGAAGAGGTAGAGCCTTCAAATACAATTGTTCCTTTATCTCTGCTTAAATCCAGAGGGTATATTGAGAATCTTGGCAAGCAGATCAATGCTTCTTATGATCACAAGATTTTTGATGGTACTGCGCTATTGATGAGGAAGCTAATCGAAATCTTGCTGATTCATACATATCAGCATCTTGGGCTAGAATCCGTGATATTACAACCAAACGACAAGTACAAAGATTTATCTCACATCATCGCCGATGCAGTATCAAACAATAAAATCGGTCTTACGAAGGATACAAAGGATTGCCTGGATGTTTTCAGGGAGCTAGGGAATTTTTCAGCTCATAAAGCCCTCTACAACACCAGGCGGCACGATATAAAAAACAATGCTATGGCTTATCGTGCGGCTGTTGAAGAACTGCTGTATAAATCTGGGCTGAAGAAATAGCCAATCCCTAATGATGCCCAAAGTGAGCGCATATACAAGAGAGGCCATAAGAGACTGGATTAGATGCCAGTAACGGCCATGCCTTCAAACTTGCTATCCCAAATCCAGCTTATTACAATGCCGTTATGTCGCCAACGGATAAGCCGATTGTTTGGCTTCACGGCGAGGTGAAAACGCCGCCTTTCAGCACGGAGGCGCGTATCGAGGCAGGATATTTGTTAAGGCGACTTCAGCGCGGAGAAACTATCGTCATGCCGCACTCGCGGCCAATGCCCACAATAGGCCCGCGCTGTCACGAACTGAGAATAATCGACGAGGATAAAACCTGGC
>JBFMCE010000186.1:0-2491 GCA_040754655.1 Bdellovibrionota bacterium
AAGCCAGGAACTGGCCGAAAGGTACCTCGAACTAAAGCCATGAAACAAGTCGATCTTTTTTCCGCGCCAAAAAAAGAGCATCCCTACGCGGACCTCGGCAATAAGCTCTGGTCTTTGGCCGAAGAGGGCGTCTATTTTGGATCTTCCAGTTGGAAATACGAGTCATGGCAGGGCTCAATCTACGTCGAAGAGTATCGCAGCAAAAAAGATTTTGAGCAAAACTGCCTGAAAGAATACTCAGAGATCTTTCCAACCGTGGGCGGCGACTTTTCTTTTTACAACTGGCCCTCGGAAGACATGCTTGGCCGGGCGAAAACACTGACCCGAGAAGGTTTTAAGATCGGGCTCAAGTGCACCGAGCTCATCACGCTCAAACGATTCCCGTCAATCCCGAGATGGCGAGACAAAGCAGGCAAAGAGAATCCTGATTTTTTGAATGCGGATCTCTTCAAAGACGAGTTCTTAAAACGCGTTGAAGTTTTAGGGGACAAGCTTGGACCCGTTATTTTTGAGTTCACCGCGTTTCCAAAAGGGAGCTTTTCAGACTGGACGGAATTCGCCATCAGGCTTGAGACGTTTTTTGAAAAACTTCCTCGATCCTATTTGTATAGCGTCGAAATAAGAAATCGCGACTTCTTGCACCGAGATTTCTGGGGGGCCTTGAAGGCGATGGGCGCGGCGCCCGTGCTCAACAGCTGGACCCGGATGCCGCCGCTCGATGAACAATGGAAACTCTTCCCCGAGCATGACTTTGATTACGCGGTTTGCCGACCGGTCATGAAACCCGGAAGGACCAGGGATGAGGCGCTTCACCTCTTTGAACCCTACGACAGGCTCAAGGAAGTCGCGCCCGCCGCCAGAAGGGCGTTTTTGCAAATGACGAAATGGGCGCGCGAGAAAAAACGACCGCTCTTCATCTTTGTGAACAATCACCTTGAAGGTTGCGCTTATCAAACGATTGCTGAAGTGACTTCGGTCCTCTAATGCGCGAAGCAGTTAGCGTTTGCGGGCGATGAGGCTCGCTACGACGCCAACCCCATCGTCGCGCTCTTCGTACTTGAGAACTTCGAGTTCTTTGAACAAAGTCTTCAGCTCGTCTTTTTGCAGTAAATATTCTCGATTGTAAGTGCGATCGTATTTCAAGTGGTCGATCGTATTGGTTTCAAAAACCAAGATCCCGCCGGGCTTCAGGCCCTTTACGATCTGGGGGGCTAGCGAGCGCTGCAAGTAATAAAACACTATGATCAAATTGTAAGCCTGAGGAGCAATTTGGTATTTGTTGAGGTCGGCATTGATCGCGTGGATGCGCACTTTATTTTCATTGGCGAGTTGTCTTGCCTTTCGAATCGCGACCTCTGAGATCTCAACGCCATCGACTTCGAATCCCTTTTTGGCCAAAAACACCGCGTTTCTTCCTTCTCCCATCGCGATATCAAGGGCCTTGCCGAACTTTGGGAGCGAGCTCATGTTCTCAACCAAAAAAGCCGCTGGCTCTTTTCCAAAAACATATCCTTTGTGTTTGCGGTAGAGATTGTCCCACCTGGATTTGGTTGAATTTGAGGCGTCGCCCGTCAACGATTGAAAATAACTGTACCCTCCGCGCGCGGCTATCGTCTGCGCGTTCGCGAAAGAGGACAACGAAAAACAGAGAGCGCCGATGACGCTAAGTAGCATTGAAACTTGCATTGAAATCACGGTACCATAAAGTTTCGGCCCATGTTAATAACTTGAAAATCATGGCACCTCCACCACTACTGAAATGGCGAGTCGTTGCTCGCAATCAACTCGCCCACGATGTTTTTGAACTTCGCATTGCGCGTCCTGAAGGAATGACTTTTCGTGCTGGTCAGTACATGAGCATTGTCATTCCCGGAGCAGGCCCTGGCGGACGAAACCTACGCCGAGCGTATTCGATCGCCTCAACGCCTGAATGGGAAGAAATTGAACTTTGCGTTAAAAAAGTGGACGGCGGCCCAGGAACCTCTTATCTCGACACTTTAAAAGCCGGGGATGAGTTTCAAGCGCAAGCGCCATTCGGAGACTTTTATCTAGAACACGACCAAAGCCTTCCCACTCTTTTTGTGGGCACCGGTACCGGTCTCGCCCCACTGCGCAGCATGGTCCTCTCAAAGGAATGGACAGGCACGGGACCGCTGGGTTTTCTTTTGGGCGTACGCGAAGCGCGCGACATCATTTATCCTGAACTCTTTGGAGTCGATCGACCCGCTCCCCTGAGGCAAAAAGAACATGTTCAGATCGCACTGTCTCGAGCAGACGACACTTGGAAGGGTTTTCGTGGGCGTGTCACGGACTATATCCGCAACATGAGCTGGGACTTTGCCAAGAGTCATTACTATCTTTGCGGAAATGGAGACATGATCTCTGAGGTCAAAGACTATTTGATGAACTCAAAGGGAGTCACCAAAGAACAGATCCATACCGAAAAGTATTATTGAGGTGCCCATGTTCGGACTCTCAGGCGAGCACTTAC
>JBFMCE010000187.1:0-2421 GCA_040754655.1 Bdellovibrionota bacterium
ACCCTGTATTCCAATGCATCGACGACCCTAAGCAAGTTGACAACAATTAGGGATCTCTTTCAGCCGGATGATCTCTTCGCTGCTCTTCCTGCAATCGAAGATTTTTTCAAGGAGAACCCGGTTAGGCAATTTACCCCAGTCGAACGAGAAGTCTTTGAAGGAATAAAAGGGAACTTGAGAGCTAAAAAATTTCTTACGGATCTATTGGCTAGTTTGAAAACGCCCGTTTTGAAGGTTCAAATAGCAGGTTTGGTGCACCAGCTCGAGTGGCTCACCGATGAAGAGTATCGAGAACTTCTCTACAGCCAAGTGAAGCCGCTTTTAAAACATCCGGTGACATTTGAGAATACGGACATCCTTTGCAGGCTAAATAGGAATAACGTTGATATTAAAATTACGGATATTGACGTTAGGTTATTCCGATCGGCTGAGGGAACTCGAGCCCTGCGCTGCTTAACGCCAACTGACCCAGAGATTCAGCTGAAATTTGCGGAAATTCTGAAAAAGATGAAACCAGGGCAGGAGACCAGCGCCGGTTCAAACGCTTATGATATTTATCAAAACGCGGCCTCTTTCTTGCGTGAAAGCGATCTCGTTGATTCAAGAGTTCAAATAGCAGTAGTAGATTTACTCAAACATCCGCTCGAAGAAATTCGGTACCATGCTTTTTACTCGCTTAAAAGGAATCCCATCCTTGATTTAAAGGTTCAACTTGCGCTTTTGGAGATCCTAAAAACCCCAAGAATTCAGGAAAGCGGAGATCCTGCTGGCTTGTCTGCAGATCTTCTTGGTCACGCCCAGCCTAAAGATCCAGCCATATTTTCAGAACTTTTCGTAATGCTACAAAGTGCAAATGAAGACCAAGCAAGTGCGGCAGTAAATGCCCTGGGTGACATCAATCCTAAAGATCCGGAAACTCTATCAAAGTTAACGGAAATCCTTCAAGATAACGACCGCCACCGGGCGTATAGGGCGGTCACGGTATTCAGACTCATTGCAAAAAATAATACCGGTGCGCAAAGAGTGCTAGCTGAATTCCTCGTTGGCTCGAACCGAGAGGTTGCTGATAGAGTCGCGTCAGATTTTTGGAATAATGAGCTTACTGATGAAGAATCCATTAGCAAAGTTGCAGCCTTCATACGGAAAGAATGGAATAATGCTGGATCGCATGTGCAGTGGACTATTAGGCAGCTGCGCCCAAAGTCGCCCAAGATATTAGAGGCTATTCGGGACATTGATCCTAAATTTGAGATCGACTGGATAAGGTTAGAGCAGTGAATCTAAGGCTAGAATCCGCTCGCTTTCTTTCCTTGCTTAGGTTCGCATTCAAACACGATGCGATCGTAAAGGGCCACGGGTCTTATCTTGGTTCCACGCTTGGCCTTCCGGCGTTTGAGTTCAACCAGTCCCAAAGATTCTAATATCCTTACGTCCTTGAGTACGTTGCCTAAATCTTTATCGAGCATTTTCGCAAGCTCGGTCACAGAGTCTGGCGCCTTTTCTACGATGGTTGTGAAGAGCTGGAAGCGGATTTTGCTCATGATCTTCATCATGTCGTCCATGCTTCGGCAGGCAATCTCGTCTTTCCTAATACTGCCCTTGCCAGCCTTGACGGAGCGAGATATCGCATTGAAGGCGGTCTTTGTTGGATGTGGATCGTATTTAAAAGTAAAGGTTTTCATCGCTACTAGTTTCGTGCCCAATTTGCCTTAAATGATATCTTGTATTTAAATACAAGTACATGGCTCATAGCTGTGCTCCTTGCTACCCAAGCCGCAAATGGGGATTGAGTGGATTTTCCACCCTAAATTCCAATGGTGTACTGTATAGAACGGCTTTCAGACTCCTCTTTCAATAAGAGGTCTCGCCAAAATTAAGCATTGTGTCTTCGCTACATTGTAGCTACACTAAATGATAGTGAGCGGATTACAGGGTAAACGGTGGTTTTTCTTTGTCTGGGATGAGCATAACGTCGAACACTTGTTTCAACACGGGATTTCTCCGGAAGAAGCGGAACAAGTTTTCTTTAACCGATATGTCATCACTCCGAACAAGAAAAAACACGGTCCAAAGCGTTACCGGATTGACGGAAAAACCGATAACGGGAGGATTTTGAGGATTATTTTCCAAGATGTCGGACGAAACACAGTACGTATTATTACAGGTTGGGATCTATGAAAAAACGAAAAGCGAAACAGAAAATTTCATATAAATACGACCCCAAAGAATGGGACGATTCTAAATCAGTGCTCGTGGAGCCTGAAAAAAGAAAATCGACTGGAACAGACATTTCTACCAGCATTCGTCTTCCGAAATCGATGATTTCCAGGTTAAGGAAAGTGGCTGTTAAAAAAGGCGACATTGGGTATCAGACACTTTTAAAGATATGGATTGCCGAGCGTTTGGATGAAGAGGATGCTG
>JBFMCE010000188.1:0-2325 GCA_040754655.1 Bdellovibrionota bacterium
GGAAAAGCCAGGTATGGGAAGAACATTATTTGGTCAAAGACATTCGAGGGTGATTCTGAACGGAGTTGGGGGTACGCCTATTTCGTTTATATGAGCCCCGGAAAGCTCTCAGTTGACTTGGATCGAAATGGAGATCCAGAAGTGGGGATTGCCACTTACGACATGGGCAACAATATGATCAGGAAAATTCTCATTTTTTCTGCTCAAAAGGAAAGAATGGTTTTCCTTCGCGAGCATGGACCAATTAATCTTGCTGCTGATGAGAGTGCCTTTAAGTAATAGGACTTATCCTTTTCAGGTTTCTACAGATCGTCGATCGAGGCTTCTCAAAATGCTTCGAAAGCCTCGTAATCGACCATCCCTCCCGCCGCAGTTTTCGCTTCGCAGGATGCCCTGTCTGCCAGCTCGACGAGATCAATCTTGGGCCGAACCCATTGAAGCCGGTATTCCACCGACACAACCAATGGTTCGACCAGGATGGCGTAGCCCCCACCATTCAAGCCTAAAAACGGATCTTCTCTTTTCGTATTGGGGTTCCTCCTCACTTAATGAGAGGGCGCTGATTTCTTCCATGCATCGAGAGTCTCAAGAGTTGCGTACCATTTCTTGATGTTCTTAAACCCCTCCCAGGGCATCTTGGCTGCGTCGGCGTAGCCAAGAGTTGCTGCTACTGAAAAATCGGCAAGCGTAACTTGGTTTCCGACTAAAAACTTGCGCCCGTTAAGATGCTCGTCAAGCACAGCGGCCGACCATACAAAATCCTGTACACCTTGTTCAACTCGTCTGGGATCGGGAGATTGCCCTTCAAGAAGATTCTTTAAAACATTTTCCCAAATCAGAATATCGCAGGATGCGCCAAAGTGGGCGAGTGTCCAAGACTGCCAACGTAAAACATCAACTCTCAGTTTCAGGTCGGTTGGAAACAAAGTAAAGCTAGGTGTTTTCTCTGAGAGATAGTGCATGATTGCCGTCGACTCCCACAAAGTGAAATCGCCATCTTCGAGTAAGGGCACCATGCCATTTGGATTTTTTTAGAGAACGCCTTTTCATCAAAGTCTTTTGAGTAAAACTCTATGGTCTGTAGCTCTAGCGGGATATTCAGGTAGTAAGCGGTCGCGAGAACCTTTCGGCAACTTGTCGAGCCTTTAGCGACATACAGCTTCATTTTTTTCTCCTCAGTTTTGGCATGACTTCGTTGACGCGGTAACATTCGGGCGAGTGGTCATTGACCATGCCCACCGCTTGCATGAATGCGTAGCAGACGGTTGTGCCCACAAATTTGAAACCTCGTTTCTTGAGGTCTTTGCTCATGGCATCGCTTTCGATCGAAAAGCCCGGCTGACGGCCGTTTCGAAGAGGTTGGCCACCTACGAATTGCCAGATGTACTTGTCGAAACTGCCAAACTCGCGTTGAACCGCGAGATAGGCCTTGGCATTCTCAACGACTGCGTTGATTTTGAGTCTATTTCTGACGATGCCTTCATCTTTTAGAAGTTGCGCCTTCTTTTTAGAATCGTACTTCGCAATCTTCTGGGCATCAAAGCGGTCAAATGCCCTTCGATATCCCTCACGTTTTTTGAGAATGGTCAGCCAGCTTAAACCAGACTGGGCTCCCTCGAGGTTTAGCATTTCAAAAAGAAGTGTGTCGTCATGAACAGGAACCCCCCATTCTTTGTCGTGATAAGGAATGAAAAGGTCGTGATGGGTGGCCCACTTGCAACGAACCTGATTTTTCATGACTTTAAACCTCGCTCTTTCTTTGGGATGAACCTGAATTTTAGCTTGCTCTTCATAACCTTCAGGATTCGATCAGAAAGCTCTGTTCCGCGGGTGGCGCGTGCAAGAATGAGCGTGCCAACCAAGGTTGAAAGAAAGTCGATGACGTCATCTTCTGAAAGGGGTTCTTCAGGAGGGGAAAACGCACTTAACCGATGAGAGAGGACTTCGCTCAATATGTCAGAGAAAAAACGCCGTACGTCTTTATCTTCCCGCGTGAAGTCGAGTGAGAGTGCAGCCAAAGGACAGCCCTCTCCGGGTGAGTCGCGATGTTCCACGGAAAGTGAGCGTTCTAAGAAAACAGACAACTTGTCGCTTGGGTGATCTGCTTTGATTTGATCAATGCGTTGTTTTGAGGAATTTACCGCCCAGGCAAAGCTCTTCTTGATGAGGTCTTTCTTTGAAGAGAAGTGTGCGTAAAAAGCCCCGACCGTTAAGCCGGCGCCAGCCATCACCTTAGCGACGCTCGCCCTTTCAATGCCGTCTTCTCTTAGCGATCTGGCTGCAACTTCTAAAAGCTTTTCATGTGTTTCTTGATACTTTTTCTTT
>JBFMCE010000189.1:0-2314 GCA_040754655.1 Bdellovibrionota bacterium
CGGCGGATGCCGTAGTCGGCGGCTATGGTACGGTTGGAAAGGATGTGAAACTCGATAAGCTCTGGAACAGCCCCGAAGCGGCCAATATCGACATTGCCCATGTGGAATCGAACGGCTGGCCAGTAAGTTTTTTACAGCCGTATTTGCAAGAGAATCTTCTCGCGCGAGACGGCCATTCCTATGAATGCATAAAAACCCAACGGGCCCAGTTATGGATCGATATCTTCAAGCGGGATAAGGCCCCATTCAATCCTTGGACGAAACAAGGCCTTGACCCGAAGTTTGTGGAGCTGGTGTTTGATCACCGAATACCGTTGGTGTTAAGGAAAACGCACGTTGATCAAAACCGCTTGCTCAGCGATTTCTCTTTATTATTCCGTCGAAGGCAATCTGCCGATCAGTTTAGCCGGCTCTGGGAGGGCGTCGTGCCCTATCTGCACAACGCGCTCTTGCGCGTCTATCAGGAGTGTGATTCAAGCAGAAACGGCGGGGTGCCTCTTTCTTCGCGCCAGCAAGAAGTGCTGAAGTGGGTCATCGAAGGGAAGAGCAATTGGGAGATCGGGGTAATCTTAAGGATTTCCGAGCGCACGGTGAAATTTCACGTGCATCAGTTGATGAAAAAACTGGCCGCGACGAATCGGCCACATCTGGTTGCTAATGCATTAGCCAATAGCGCTAATGCCATCGACCTATAGTTTGAAGGCCATGAAACCGTTAGCCATAGATGACCTCGCGCATCCCCATGCGCTCACATTTTTTGAGCTTGGCTATGTGGCAGGTAATTGCAAAAACCCGAAAGAATTTCAGCAGGTTTTAAAGGCCGTGCATGACGTCTTTCCCACAGAATCGATTGTCTGCGGACTCGGGGAGATGGCTGATGGAATCGCTTTCAGCGGGATTTGGAAAACCCCGGAATTGGCACCGTTTAAAGTCGCTAGGATTGTGACTGATGCAAATTATCCTTCAGAATTTTTGAATTTTTATATCAACGCTGATGTATTGAAACGCGATTGCCATTTCTACGAATGCCTACGCACGCAGAAGGCCCTGATTTGGAGCGACCTGTATCAAAGATATAAGCACCCATTTGATTCAAATACCAAATGTGGGTTTGATGGAGATTTTGTCTCCATGCTATTTGACCATAATCTTCATAATGTATTGAGATGCGCACCAGTAGATATGGGGCTGCGGGTCACGAACCTTTCCTTGACTTTTCGAAATAGAAAGGAGGCATGGCAATTCAGCGGACTCGTGGAGGCAGTTGCTCCGTATATACACCAAGCCTTATTGCGAGTGTATGGCCCATCGAAGGACAAGTTTTCACAGTCAGTCCCTGTGGGCTTGTCTCTTCGAGAGAGGGAGATATTGAAGTGGCTTATTGAAGGAAAAGGCAATTGGGAAATTGGTCACATCCTGCATATTTCAGAGCGGACCGTAAAATTTCACGTACAACAATTAATGAGAAAACTTGGGGCCATGAACCGATCACAATTAGTGGCCAACGCCTGCCAGCAGCAGGAATTCAACAGTCAACTCTGAAGCCGACTCTTTCAGGTCTTTTATTATCCAATTTTCAGGTCTTTCACGGATTGACGACGCCGATAGGCACAATATTTAGAAAGAAAAGCGCAAATTCATACAATATGTTGACGCATCGTATAACTATCTGATTTCACAAGATTTTGCTTGACTTCTCGGCGATAACAGGCTAATCATAGGGAGCATTGGAAAAATTGGGGAAATCTATGCATGGGGGGAGCATGAAATCAACTGCATTTTATGAACGTCGGAAGCAAAACGAATCAATTTCATTTTGTGATCGCCGCAATGGACATCGAAGAAAAGACGAGCGAACGGTTACATCCAATAAACGTCGCCTGGCTATTCAACTTCGCCATTACGAACGGTTAAATTTTCATATTCCAATTCGCTTAAAATTACGGGAAAAAGAAATTTCAGGCCATACGAGCAATATAAGCAAGGATGGGTTAATGGTGGTTTGCGAGAAAGCTGTAAAAATTGGTACGCCTTTAACTCTACAGTTTTCATTTGGTGAAAGTTTTTGCTACATGAATATTGCTGGCCAGGTCATTTTTTGCTCAACTAAAGAGAATGGCGTTCAGGGACGATATGCGATTGGAATAAGATTTTCCGCCATTCGCGATTGGGAGCAAAAGGTTCTAGCTTCAGCCGTTCAAGAATTAAATAGCAAGCCCGAGCTCTTAGAATATTCCTTGCTGAGTGTAAGCTTGCATGAGGATGATTTAGCTCTCGAGGCAGCGAAGTTCCATATAGAACAGCCTCAAGTATT
>JBFMCE010000190.1:0-2304 GCA_040754655.1 Bdellovibrionota bacterium
CATCGGGTATGTCCTGCCTGAGATCAAGTCAACAACCTCATGCTTATCCTGACTACCTGACACAGGAATCATCACTTGCTGGGGCGTCCAAGCGTTATTCAACGCCACGGTCAGCGTCGTCCCTGAACCAGTGCGCTCGAAAGCAACAATATCCTTTTCATCAAGAACCAGAATTGGCTTAAACGATCCTGTACGGAGAGCAGGGTGATCATTTCGTAAATGTATAAGTTTGGCGTACCACTGAAAGAGATCTTGGTTGAATTTGTTATCATCCTGAGGGCGGCTATCACTAAAGGGGTGACTCTTTTCGACATCGTACTGCAACTCCGGCCACACCATCGGTTTACGACAATCCGGGTCGTCCGCTCCCCACATTCCTGCCTCAGTTCCATAATAAATCATCGGCGCTCCGATTGAAGCCATTTGAAACAGCACCATCAGCTTTTGGACTGCTCGCTCTCGATCACCCGGCTTTGCAACGTTGTATCGCCGGTTGTCATTGACCCCGACATGTTTATCATAGAGAGCGTCGGTGTTCAAAATGTGCGAGCTGAGACGGTCCGTATCGTGACTATCGTAAAGATTCTGCAGAACATAATTGACGTCGGGAGGGTATTCACTCCATTGGTCCTGGAGCCGCCTGACGAATTCCGATGCTGTGATCCTGTTTCGCTTGTCCGAGAAAAATCGAAATGCTTCACGCGCCCATCGGTAGTTCATCACCGCGTCAAAGACATCTCCTTGCAACCACGGAGCGGCGTTATACATTTTCTCGTTTTGCCAATCCTCCCACCAAACTTCGCCGGTGAGATAGGCCTCGGGATTAATCGCTCGCACCCAGCGGCGGAATTCACGCCAGAAATTAACGCTGACCATATCCGCAACGTCAAGCCGCCAGCCATCGATGCCGTCCTCTGGATTCCCGTCGCTGTTTGGATCCATCCAGCGTTTTACAATAGCATGAATGTGTTCGCGAGGCCCGGCAACAATTCCGTTTCCATCTTCTCGCAGTTCGGGTAATTCTCGAACACCGTACCAACCCTGATAATCAAATTCGTTTTGTGGAGTCGATGGATCGTCCCAACGTTTGATGGTAAACCAGTCTTTGTACTTCGACCGTTCTTGGTTTTTCTTCACATCTTCAAATGCCCAGAAGGTCATCCCCACGTGGTTAAAAACACCATCGATAATGATCTTCATGCCCCGCCGATGAACCTCTTGAATGAGGCGAAGAAAGAGCCGATCGGCACTCGTCCATTGCCATGTAGCCGGGTCGGCAGGGTTTTCTCGTGCCCAGATTGCTCTATCGGCTTCTGGGTCAGAACCAAAGTTGTTGTCGATGTGATGGTACATCGTTGCATCATACTTATGGAGGGAAGGAGATTCAAACAACGGATTAAAATAGAGGGCCGTGACACCAAGCTCTTGGAGATAATCAAGCTTTTCTAACACCCCCTGCAAATCACCACCATATCGACGGTGCTGGACATGAACATAGAATCCTTTGTCATCCTTTTGTTCCCACGGCTGCAATTGATACCAATCGCCTGTCCATTTGGACACTTGCCATCCTTCTGGAACAAAGTGCGGCCAGGACCCCTCAAGGTCTCTCGGCTGAGGATCATTTGCCGGGTCGCCATTTCGAAAACGTTCTGGGAAGATTTGATACCAGACGGCATGCTTTGCCCATTCAGGGACCCTGCTGAATTTCTCTTCGCCCCCATACTGTGGCAAAACAGATAGACGTGCACCTGGTAAGAACAGTAGGCCGCATGCGACAACATAGATGAAAAAGCATCGCGGTCTGAAAAGAAAGTCAAGAGTTCTCTTCATTGCGCAACTTTCCCAGGAACATTGAGAAGGCTCCAATCATCGTAGCGACCTGAGGAACTGGTTCGAATGACCAACTCTGGAACAAATTGTTTATGGATTGGCGGACCTTGACGACCTTTCAGTCGTCGCTGGAAGACCTCAATTGCTAGTGCGCCCATCTCGAACATGGGTTGACGAATCGTCGTGATACCGAGGTAACGAGCCAATTCAATATCGTCAAAGCCAACCAAGGCAATATCATCAGGGCAGCGAAGGCCGGCTTCTTTCAACGTCTGCAGCGCACCGATAGCTTGAATGTCGCTAGCGACAAAAATCGCAGTTGGCCTTCTCTTTCCCAATGCAATGAATTTTTTCATCAGCTCTCGCCCTGTCTCGCGCGTAAATCCATCAAATTCCTTCGAGCGACTTTGGTGAATCCATTCTTTCTGAATTGGAAGATTAGCTTCTTTCATGGCCTGCTTATATCCCTCT
>JBFMCE010000191.1:0-2096 GCA_040754655.1 Bdellovibrionota bacterium
TGGTCGGGCCGAACTTTCAAGAGGCGCGCAGGAGGTCCATTCCGGAGACATGGGTAACAGTTTATTCCGGAGACATAGGTAACACTTTTGTGCCGAACGGATCGGCAACAGGTTCAACTCTCTTTCCCTCTTCGTCAAAATAACCAAGATCATAATCTAAAAATGACACGACCCAGATTCCGTCTTCCACTTCCTTGATTCCGACCTCCTGGCCGGCAAAGGCGCGGCTTAAGTTAATCTTTATTCTTTTTCGGCAGATGCGTCCGCATTCGGTGACCTGAATGGTCTGATCGTGGAATGGGTAAAAGATGGGCTCGATGCCGCGATATACGCGCTCTGATGGCTTGTAGAGCTCGGTCGGATACTTCATGCCAATGCCTTGGTGGGGACGCTCTTTGTTGAATCTGTCGATAAAGAGATCAAACTTTTCCTGCTGCTCAAGAAGGTTGCCGGCAGGCGGCCTAGTCGTTTCTTTCTTTAACGTCAGGTGCATCCTCTCGTGTCTGCCGTTTTGCTCAGGGTGGCCTGGCTTGATGCGCTCAAGCCCAATGCCAAGACGCAGCCACCAGACCGAGAGCTTGGTTAAGCCGTAGAGCGAATTACCGCTGGCAAACGGGATTCCATTGTCGGTTCTGATCGCTTTTGGCAGGCCAAACTCTTTGAAGGCCCGCGCAAAGACTTCGAAAGCGAAGTCTTCTTTGGTCGTTGAGAGCGCTTCACAACTGAGCAGATACCGTGATGAATAATCGGTGATGGTGAGCGGATAGCAGTATTTTTTATCGCCCAGCATGAACTCGCCTTTGTAATCAGCGCACCAGAGATCGTTTGGATTCTGAACGTCAGTGAGTGTCGTGCCCTCGGCCTTGTAGCGCTTGCGCTTCAACGCGCTTTTGACCAAGCCATGACGATCAAGAACGGCGTGAATGGTGCTGATGGCGGGAATGCGCTTTACGTCGGGGTATCTTCTGACGATCTTTTCTCTGATCTTTGGGGCGCCCCAGTCGGGAAACTCATTCTTGAGATCAAGGATGAGCATCTCGAGCTGAACAGGAAGCTTGTTTGCGTAGCGATAAGGAGTTCGTTTTTGCTCGATGAAGGCCTCTTGGCCAAAGCGTTTGTAGCGTTCCCAGATCTGGTAGCCCGTCTTTCTTGAGATATTAAATTCCCGGCAAAGTGGGGCCATCTTCTCCCCATCAAGCAATCTTGCGATGAACTTCACCTTCTGATCCACCTTCGAACACTCCTTCCATGGCATAGAAGTCCCCCTCTATGCGCCATGTTAAAGTGTTACCCATGTGTCCGGTATGAACTGTTACCTAGGTCTCAGGAAGGACACAGGCGAACGATGTGATGACGCGCGCATGATGCGCGCGTACCAAACGAGCGTAAGTTTTCGCAGGATGCGAAAACTCAATCCTTCCGGGTGCGCCATCCTTTCCTCGTCTGAAGGAAAAATCCCTTCGGAAAGGAACGGTCCATTCACGCCAGTCAGCGACCTTTCGCAAAAATCGAACAATTCATTTCTTAATACGAAGTATCGAAAAATGGACTCCTCTGACAAAGTGTCCGTCAGAGGTGACTCAAATGAACTGCCCCGTTTGCAAAGATAAGACACTTCTCATGACCGAGAAGAAGGGAATCGAGGTCGATTATTGTGCCAATTGCCGCGGCATCTGGCTTGATCGCGGCGAGCTCGAAAAACTCACCGAAGCCGGCAAGTCATACGAGCGCGAATATTATGCGCCCAAGGACGAGTACAAACACGACCACAAGCACTACAAGCGCCGTAAGTCGTTCCTCGAAGAGATTTTCGATTAATTCATATGCAAACCGGATTGCCGCTCTGGATCGGCTTTAACGCATTCGTTTTACTCATGCTTGCCCTCGACCTCGGCGTGTTTCACCGCAAAGCCCATACGGTGAAATTCAAAGAGGCCATGATCTGGAGCGCCGTCTGGGTGACGCTGGCCATGATCTTCTGTGGCGGCGTCTACTGGGGAATGGGCTCGCAGCCCGCGCTCGAGTTTTTGACCGGCTATCTCATCGAGAAGTCGCTGAGCGTCGACAACATCTTCGTCTTCCTCATGATCTTCTCT
>JBFMCE010000192.1:0-2060 GCA_040754655.1 Bdellovibrionota bacterium
GGCTAGAAACCAAAGGGCGATTGAAATGCCAAGAATCAACGTGCCTGCGCGTTTCAAGAAAACGCCGGCCCTGTCCCAGAGACCGAGAACGATGTTGCGCAACGAAGGCAGTTTATAAGTCGGAAGCTCTAAAATGAAGTGCGACGATTCACCTTTCAAGATGGTTTTCTTGAGCGTAAACGCCACGGCAAGCGCTGAGACGACCCCGAAGAGATAGAGCCCCAGCATGGTCAGTCCCTGGGCCGTGAAGATGCCGAAAACAGGTGTTGCCGGCACAAAAGCCGCGATCAAAAGCGCATAAACCGGGATGCGCGCCGAGCAAGTCATCAAGGGTGATACGAGAATCGTGATCAATCTGTCGCGCCGGTTCTCGATCGCACGCGTGGCCATGATGCCGGGTACCGCGCAAGCAAACGAGCTGAGCAGGGGAATGAAGGCTCTGCCGTGAAGGCCAACCTTGCGCATGAGCCTATCCATGATGAATGCGGCTCTAGCCATGTAACCTGAATCTTCGAAGAACAAGAGAAACGCGAATAAGAGCAGGATCTGCGGCAGGAAAATGACGACCGACCCTACGCCTGCGAGCACTCCGTCGACCAGAAGCGACTGAAGATCGCCCGCGGGCACAACTTGTCGCGCGGTCTGTTGAAGAGCTCCGATGCCTTGCTCAATAAGATCCATGGGAACTGAGGCGAAGCTAAAGATCAATTGAAAGACGACGGCGAAGATCGAGAGCAATAAAAACGGACCTAAGAATTTATTCAAGACGATCTTATCAATCGTCTTGGTCAGGTCTTTGGCGCGGTTTGATTTGTGGACGGTTGCCTTTAAAGTGTCTTCGATCTCTTGGTAGCGTTTCAGGATGTTGGCAGAGGTATTGTCGATCTTGAAATTTTGGATGGGTTTAACGAGATCTTGTTCGCCTTTTGAGAGAAGTTGCTGAACCTGACCCAGGAGTTGGTCTAAACCCTTTCCTTTTTTTGCAGAGGTTAGAACCACAGGCACGCCCAACCTCTTTTCAAGTTCTTCTCTTCGCACTTCAATGCCCTGTTTGTGCGCAAGATCTTGCATGGTGAGAGCCAGAACCATGGGCAATCCAAGTTCGCGCAACTGCAGTACGAGGTAAAGATTGCGTTCAAGATTTGTTGCATCTGCGACGGCGATGATCGCCTGAGGAGCAGACTCATCACCGCGCTCGCCTTTAACCATGGCAGCCGTGATGGCTTCGTCCGGAGTACGCGCATCCAGGCTGTAAGCGCCGGGCAGATCAAGAAGCGCGATCGAAAGGCCTTTTTTTAGCTCGACGAAACCTTCTTTTTTCTCGACCGTCACGCCTGCATAATTGCCGGTCTTCTGACGGCTTCCGGTGAGGGCGTTGAATAGGGTGGTTTTTCCTGAATTGGGGCTTCCAACAAGCGCAATGCGCGTCAACTCTGATGAATTCATGCCTATAAAACCTTAACTTCTATGCACTCGGCGTCTTGGTTCCTCAGCGCGATCAAAGCGCCTCGGCACCGAACGGCGATCGCTCCGCCAAACGGAGCTTCGTGAACAATCTCGAGCTCTGTTCCCACGGTCATGCCCATCTCCATCATTCGAATGGCAAGACTGTGGTCTTGGGAGGCGGTGTGGATGTCGATGATTTGCGCGCGCGTTCCGGGTTTCAGCGATGACAGGCTCATTGCAAAAGGTCCTCAACGTGGCTCAGGCCTTCAGTCAGAAGGTGGTTGATATGCTCGTCGTCAAGCGAGTAATGGCTTGTGCGCCCTGTTCGGCGAAGGCGCACGAGTTTCAAGTTTCTAAGCGTTCTCAAATGGTGCGAGACGGCGGGCTGGCTCATGTCGAGCCGCTTTGCAAGGTCGCCTACCTTTTGTTCTCCTTGCGCCAAGGCCCAAACGATCTGCACACGAGACGAGTCGCCGAGCGCTTGAAAGGTTTCGGCGAGAAGGTAGAAAACCCCGCGTTTTCTCATGTCGTGCAGTTCTTTTAAACGCATAAGTATATGTTTATATATAGATGGATTATAAAAATGGCAAGCGCTGCGGCAAAAAAGAAGACCG
>JBFMCE010000193.1:0-2032 GCA_040754655.1 Bdellovibrionota bacterium
CTTGATTTTTATAGTATTAAAACCTTTGATCCTACCCCATTAAAAAGTGATGTGTCTGCCCTTTTGCCTGCGCGAGTAAATGGCGAAAGTGGCTTCAGGATCACCTACTCCCATGTTGCCGCTGGTACCAACCCCAGAGGCTCCAAACTCTTCCCATTCAAGAGCTGAGTCGGTGCCATCGTTTTCTTTCAGCATTCCGCCCAAGACTCGACGTGCTTTTGAGAGAAACTTGTCAGAGCGGCTCCAAATGCTGACCGCAAGATCATGGGGATTCGTGACTAAACAAAAACGCAGAAATTCATCAGAGTTCTTCATCTCGGCACTCACCAAGATCGGCATGAAAAACTCAGTGGTCATCAGATTCACAGGCTGCTCACCCTTGCCGTCCCAATCTACCATCACAGTCATCTCAGGCCTCACGCCCGAAAGGATGATAGGCGCGATCACCTCTGCATGGTCGGCATAATCGTTTCCGGTGACGCGCCCCCCTTTTCGGAACACCGTTGCCCCGGCTCGAGAGGCGGCGTCTTGGATGTCGCTTGCGGTCTTCGCTTTATGGACCATGCAAGGCCCCACGATTTTGGTGACATCGTCAGCGACAGCAGTGGGATTCGCCACCTTCCACTCATCCATCTCTCGCGAGATCAACGGCAAGAGTTTCGCCATGACTGACGGGTTTGCCGCGATTCCGTGAAGGCTCGTGCATTTGTGCGACGAAAAACCAAGCTTAGAGTAAGCCAATCGCACGGCGATTTTCTTGAGATCGTCGTCTGAAAAACCCTCGTCAATGTAAGACCAATTGCATCCGCCGCCCTCAAACCGAACAGGCCTCACGCCTCGCAAATATTGCATGCGCTGGGCGGTGGCGTCGCTTCCCGTGACGCTCACTACCGCGACCCTCGGGTCGCTCACAAGAGACTCAAGGCCCTTTCCAAAGCCTTCGAGTTTCTGCACCGAGCGCGGATCTGCGCCCGCAGCCAGAAGCATTCTCATCAAAGTCGTATTGGTGATGGCCGAAAAAGGGTGGCCCTTGAAGATGAACGGAGAGCCCGAGAGATAAGCGCCGATGAATTGGATGACTGGAATGCCATAAATAAAGTTCATTGGCGTGAAGATCGCGGCCACCCCGGCCGGAAGGTTTGAGTTCTTCCAATACGAGTGCCCTTCGATCATCGTAGGGATCATATCGCCCAGCATCGCTCTTTCCGCGGAACCCTCGAGGTGGTCAGCGGCACGCTTGCCCTCCCAAAAGTCCTTGTCAGCCTCAAGGCGGGTCTTGGGAATTTGGACGCGAATCTCTTTCAAACAATCTTCGTAATAAAAGTTGAGCATGCGCGAGAAGTTCTTCACGACGTGCTTGCGATAAGCCAAGGTGTCATCGGCCCATTTCAAGCTCTGCCAAAATTCATGCGCATGATCAAGAGCAGCTCGAACCTCCTCCGCCTGCGAATCCGGCATTTCAGACAATACAATGCGACGGTCACCCGGAGAGGTCATCCGAGCTTGCTTGGCTGCCATGCGCCACTCGCCTGCGATCAAGTTCGGAGTCCGCACCGGCTCGTCTCCGGGAGCAGAGGGCAGCTTTGAATAGTTGAACAGATAAGGTTTCAACCGCGCGATTTCTTGATCAGACATTTGGGTGGCAAAAAGACTGTAAGCTTTTCTTCTCTCGTCAAAGACTTTCGCAAAGGGATCAGGGCCCAGGCCCTGATTGCGAGTGAACTCTGCGATGTGATCGGATGCCTTGATAAACCAAGAATTTGTCGTCATGCCCTACCGATACCGCTAATGAAAGCCGGATACCAGTCGATTTTGACCCGGCTTTCAAGTGACGCCTGATGTATATTGCGGGATTCGCTTCCTATTATTTTCGAGGAACCTCTTTGCCCGGCCGCTGGCGGCGCGGTCTTAAGGCCGACTTTATCAGAGGAAGCCCCCGCGTAATGCCTTTGAATGGTTTTAGATCCACGACTTTTCCAAGAGGAAGAACCCGCTGGTGCCCGACCGCAAACACATCCAGCCGCTCTAGTCC
>JBFMCE010000194.1:0-2019 GCA_040754655.1 Bdellovibrionota bacterium
TCTCGCATCACTTAATAACCACTAAATAAAAATCTGGGATGTTTATGCAAAAGCCCATGTTGCATGATTCCTCTTTTGCTTGTTCAAAATGTGGTGTATTGCTTCGCTTGGCCGCTTATTTTCCTCAAGGTTATTATTTGGACGTTGAAACCAGGTGTGCGAGCTGTAATGAAAAATTCGTTTTTTGGAATGTTGCGCTAAATATGCTGAAACAGCAGAGTGTACTATTTCGAAATTGGGGAGCAGCTTTCATAGGGGCACGTCAGTTGCATTTCGAGATTCAATTGGATCCCGATGGAACGCGTGAAGTCAAATTTTCCGATTACGGCATCCCAGAAGATGCTAAGATTTTGTATCTTAGCTATACGCCGACTGGTGGTGTATTTCCCATCGAATTACATGGAAATCAGCCAATAAGATGGAAAACCCCAGCTACAATCAGCTTATATGGGCGGCCGATACCCAGAGAAGAAGGAGAGGAGCGCACTGGCAAGATAAGTATATTCGTTACTTTTCTGAGCCATTCTCCACATGAACATGCATTATCAAATTTAGCCTTAGCGTTTGACGCGTTTCTACGGGATGATTATGAGGCGATGATAATTCCAGCTTCCGTCTCGGTTGAAGATACAATGACACAACTTGCGGATGATTTTCTGATTGCAAACAAACTTCCCATACTACGGCCTAGCAAGCAAGTTATCCGGGAGATTATTCTGCCCCTGGCCTGTTCTTTGAAAAGCGCGCCACGTCAACGGACTCACATTTTAGCTCTGATCAAAGAGCTATGGGCTTGCCGTGACGAAATGGCTCATAAAGGGCATTTGGATAAACCGTTGGATCTTGAAAAAGCTGCTGAGTTGCTTTGTGCGGCGATATTTGATGTGAATTATTTTAATTTCATTCGTCCGCAACTGTGCGAAAAGATATAAATTGTCCAAAAGCCTTTTAGTTTAGATAAAAAAGTCTATGGTCTCCCGCCTAGGAGTGAGAAGATCGATAATGTGCAGCGAAGCACGGCGCGAGCGTCCGCGCAGGTAATCGTGACAGCCGGGAAATCCTCGTGACGGCCAAGGTGACAATAGTTGTTTAATGACTTGATCAGTGTATTTAATCGTTCGGATTTTTCACCGCCCCCCACTCGGTCAAGTAACTTTTTGAAATTTTCCTTCTTTTCTTGGGTTTGGCCTGCATCCACGGAGGCAGCCTCAAAAGCCCGGTAACAACTCTCGAGGGTTCCATCCCAGTCACCTTGTTGAAATCGTTCTTGTGCCGTTCGTACTAGCCCGATTGCTCGTTGTAGCTCGGTGTCAGCAGAAAATGCTTCCATCGGAACTTCGAATAGTTCAATCTCAGACCATTTAAGTTGCGTGAGAATTTTAATCCATTCCGATTCAGCAATAGGGTGGCGGATCGGGGAAGACCCACGGCTGTCGACGAATTCAATTTCCTCAGGGGGAGCGAGAATAAAGGTGGATTGTCTAGCCTCCATAGACATACTTTGTATAGGGGCAACCAACACTCTTGATCGGATTAGAAATTCAATATCCTGTCCATGTCGTTCTTTCTCTATCGCTTCTATGAGCTCCGCATTTAAGGGTAGCGAAATTTTGCAAAGATAGCGGATGCCTGTTCGGAAAGTGGCCCGTTCTGTCCTAACATGGTGCTGCCGAAGGCAGAAGCCATCGGCTACCGTGAGATTTCGCGCTGTCACCACAGTGACCCACGCTTCCAAAATAGCAACTTCAGACGGCCCTCCAAACTTATTCTCAAGAATGCAGTCCAACTCTATCGAGCGGCATGGTGGTCCTTGAGCTGATACAGTCTGAACCTGTAGTACGAGTCCCATTAGTTGTCTTCGGATTTTGGTAACATTTTACTTATTTTTAAAGGTACGGTTTTGCCAGAAAAAAGATATAGCAAAGCAAAAGTATATAAGCTATCAATTGAAATAGTTCCAGAAAACCAGGGTAGTTTAATGGTTTTTTGTCATGCCCTCTTGGTTTTTTGA
Organism: Bdellovibrionota bacterium; assembly: GCA_040754655.1. Taxonomy (GTDB): domain Bacteria; phylum Bdellovibrionota; class UBA1018; order UBA1018; family UBA923; genus JBFMCE01. Next base: position 2,012 of record JBFMCE010000194.1, read on the forward strand.
CTGGTTGC
>JBFMCE010000195.1:0-1885 GCA_040754655.1 Bdellovibrionota bacterium
CTTCATAGAATTGAATTCTTCAGGTGGTTTTGGCCCTGTTTACCTGCCCTTGCCGACTAGAGACAATAGCAGAACGCGGTCTCCGGTATTTGACTCATGCAGGAGAGTGAGAATATCTTTAAAGCTGTGCCTTCGACTGCCTCCCGAAAAAATGAGCAAATAACCTTGAGGAAGTTCTTCTGGCAAAAGCACGGAGCGGTCGGCCGGAAGCGATCTTATGCCTGGAAGATACAATGTGCCGCGACCTGCGATATTGGCTATGACCGTGAAATAGTTGGGGTCTGGATGCCAGATAGTTCCACCGGCGCCATCCTCTGAGTAACGAACCATCGATACGCCCGCATCAAAGGGGCCTTCCTCGGGAAATGCCTTGTTCAGCCTGCGAATTACGGCATTGATCAGTTTGCCGTGGATAGAGCTGTTGTCAGCGATTTCGCGATCTAGGTATACATTTACACGTCTGCTACCGGGGCGGATGTTGCTAAGCGAAGACTCCGCTATTTCTGCAGTGTAGAGCTCTCGCAGGTCAATCAACACGAAGCCTTCAGCATCAGCAGTGGGTTCAAGCCTTGTCCGCAAGAGAAGGTCTAGTGGCTCTAATAGATTTGATATCTTTCTGTCGAAGAGGTCTTCGCAAACGCTTGCAAGACCAGAGGCAGGAGTCAGAATGGCCAGGGTTGAAAACAGCAGGGGAATGAGAAAAAGTGATCTGAATCTAAAAAACTTCAAATAAACTCCCGGTTCAAGAAACGTGCTTTCGGTAGGTTATTACCATATAATACGGGAACTATAACTAATTATTATTTATTGTGATTTTAATGTGGGTCGTCAGGTGCGGTGTTCGCGAATCAACCACATTTTCATAGGGGTGTGACTCCGCTAATTTCTTCCAACTCAAAAAGAGTATAAGAGAAGGGACTGTTTGGGTCGGGGGTAATGCTAGTTTTCTTTAGGACTTTAAATTGGATATTCGGAAAGAACAGGACCTCGCTCTCGGGATCAGGACTAGCGGCGTAAGCGTCAATCACGCGCCCGCTCTGGCCGAGTATTTGAAGTCGGACGTTTCTGCGAAATTTCTCAGCAATGGAAACCATTTTCGACGCTGAAAGAAAAGCCGGATCCGTGAAGGTATCACCAACCCCAAGGTTTTCTAGCATCAAAGATTCCCAGTGGGTGCCACGATAGACAAGACGGCACTGCTCAAAAAACCGGGCGTTTCTACAGTCGTATAAATTACGCCCGAAACTGTCCAATCAAGGGGTTCAGTCCACAGTTTTTAAAAATATCCTTAAAAATGGCTCAAAAAATATTTTTCTAAATTCACCATTTTTCAAATGCGGAAAATGAACTCTATTGATTCATTGGGTAGAGCTGTGCACGATAGATAGGGCGGGAGAGACTGTAGCGAAGGTATATGTTTAGGCTGCGTCGTCCCATTTTAGTTTTGGCTTTTTCTTTGAGGCCGCGCAGTCCTTCAGAAAAAGATTAATCAGCACTTGATAAGCAATGCCACTTTCCTGCGACAGGTGCTTAAAGTATTCAACTGTAGATTTATCCAAACGAATCGTAATCTGCTGCTTTAAGTGTTTGGCATAGGGATTTTTTTTCGACTTCGAAAAATCGTATTCTTTTTTCATGGCAAGTGCTCCTCGTAATATTTTTGTTCTTTGCGCGTCGCTTTTCGTGCGGAAATAATCCGAATGACTGATTCATTTTTTCGATAACAATGAACCACTGTGAGAATGCGAAAACGTTCGCTGACACCAAGTAGGACGTACCTTTCCTCTGCGTCATAGTGTTCTGGATCCGAAGTAATACGCGCGTTAGGATCGTAAAATATGGATTGGGCTTCTTCGAAAGAAATTCCATGTTTCCTCTGGTTGTT
>JBFMCE010000196.1:0-1583 GCA_040754655.1 Bdellovibrionota bacterium
CTCGCGCTACTGCCAATAATGATTCGGCTCTGAAGGGTCCATCTATTTCAGCACTCGCCTCATATTGTTGACGTGCTTGTAGAAAATTCTGTTTTTTTTCTTCAATAGTTCCCAACTTGAAAAGCGCCAATTGCAATAAGTAAAGTTCCGTGCTTCCGGCCAAGCTTCGTCCAGCTGACTGCAATTGCGTCACTGCCTTGGTAGAATCGCTACCATCATCAAGGAGGCGTATCCCTTCTTGTAATTCTTTTATCCCTTTTACTGGTTGGCTTCTCAAGTATATTATCACGCCCAAGACGCACATAATCAGACCGACCCCTATTCCTAAGCTCCATCTGACAGAGTCCTGAGCAAATAGCCGTTGAAATTGGGACCATGATTGAGTTTCAGGTTCAGCAAAATGTAGAGGACCATTAGGGAGTTTTTTCTTTCTGCGACTCATATCGAAAGAAGCCCACTCACATCTTGTACTTAAAATCCTCTGGAGACATCTTTTCTAATATGTCTGCCCACTTGTCACGCGATACATTAGAAAGATTTTGCTCCTGTACCGTTTCCGCCTGTTGCAGCACGCTGGAAGCTTCCAAAACCTTCTTTGCAACAAAGATAGGACTTTTCGTTCGTAACGCTAAAGAAATTGCATCGCTCGGGCGCGAATCAATCACGATCTTTCTTCCGCCAGCCTGCAAGAAAATCTCCGCATAATACGTATTATCCCGCAGGTCTGTTATCTCCACAGATTCAACAACTCCTCCTAGATCAGCAATCAAATTGCGCAGCAGATCATGTGTCATCGGCCGTGCCATTTTTATCCCTTCTAGCTCAGTTGCCATAGCTGTGGCTTCCATGAGGCCGATCCAGATGGGAAGAGTGAACTTGTTTTCTGTGTCTCTGAGGATCACAATAGGCGTTTTTGTCACCGGATCTAACGTGAGTCCCCCAACCCGCATTTCGATAACATCCTCTTGGGCCATGGCTCCCCCTTGGGCGGATTCAGGAGGGCTACCTCCCCTCCAGGTCGCCGAGATCATTTCAGTTCGTATTACGTCGTCACTAATTTATCAATCACTCTATAAAGTTGATTGAGGTTCCTGCACTCTTCAACCAAATCACAATGAGGAGCATAGCGGTCCATTTCACTATCCCCAAACCCCCATGTCAGACGGCTCTCTGGATTGAGCCAAAATACTTGTTTTGCCCGCTGCTGTATGTCACGCAGCACCCATTCATGGGGCAAGTTGTAATTATTCCGCGCGTCGCCCAAAACAATTACCGTCGTACGTTTGTTCACGATGGATAAGTAATCGCGATGAAAGGTACGAAACGCACGCCCGAAATCAGAGTGAGCATAGATGTTAATGATATTACCACGTAGAGACAAATCTATGGCAGCATGAATCTCATTGTCCTCAAAAAGCCGCGTGACCTCGCCAAGGTCTGCCACAAAAATAAAACTACGCACTCGTGCATAGAGATCCTGGACGGAATAGACGAACTGCAGCATGAACCGCGAGACATTGCGTACGGAATCGGACACATCGCAAAGGATCACAACTTGCGGCTTTTCTTTTTTCTTTTTGTCG